>NZ_LBMX01000058.1:0-37583 GCF_001010885.1 Clostridium sp. C8
ATGAATAATATATACACTTAATTAATTAAATAAAAATTAATAATTTTAATACATATTGTATATAGGATATTTTTAGTATAAAATATATTTTAAAAGTAGATTTTTTATCATACACATATCATAAAAGTAGATTTTAGGGAGGATAATATTCTTGAATAAGGGTGGAATTAGATTATATTATAAAAATCAAGAGGAACTTAGTTATGCTTTAAGAGATTACATAGATGATTATTTTGAAGGCAACATAGAAGATGAAGCTTTAGAAGAAAAAATATTTAAGGTTGTAGAGTGTAATAAGGTTAAATTTTATAAAGATAATGAGATAGCTAAAAAACCAAAACAAATTTTAGGAAAAACTAGACTGAATGTACTAGAACAAATACTAATGAAAAAAAGAGAAGAATAATCTAATAATTATATTATCATGCAATAATCTATATTTTAAACTTTAAATGGTTCCACTAAAAATTTATATTATTTTATTAATGAATGTAACAAGGAGGAAAAGTACTAATACTTATCCTCCTTTTAACATTTTAAATTAGATTCTTTAAATCATCTAATTTAAAGCCAAACATTTCTGGAATTATATCATTCATATTTATATAATCTAGTCTAAAACAGTAAGGAGGCCCCTTAGAATATAAGCTTAAGTAAGTTTTTAAATAGTTCTTTGACTTATCTAAATCATCTATTTTTTCATAGCATATACTTAAAAGTAAATAGATTTCCCGAAAAGCATTATATTTAATTGATAAGCTTTCTCCAATAAAAATTGCTTCTTTAAAATTATTCATTTTATAGTATGTTTTTATAATTAGAAAACATATATAGCTTTCTATAAAATAATTACTACTTAAATCAATAGCTTTAATATAGTTATCAATAGCTTTAGTATAATTCTTTAAAAGAAAGTATTCATTAGCAATATTATAGTAATATAAATAATCCTTTTTGTAATTATCAAAAGAAAGATAGAGAGAAAGATTTCTGTTACAACGATCCATTAAAGATTTTTTATTATAATCATATCCAAAATTATATAAAAGAAACTCTGAATTCAAAACTTTATTAATATAAGAATCTTTATATATAGAATTTTTAAGACTTTCATTAATTTTTCCAGAAAAATAAAAGCCGGAGTTATTTTTTATAATCCTAAGTAAATAGTCACCTTTATAGGGTTTATTATCAATTATGTTTATAAGTTGTAGTCTAAAGCCAAGATGAGAAGAATCATTTAATATATTTTTCAAATTAATGACTTGAGTACTATCTAATGCCTCATCGCAATCAATACATAAGATCCAATCCTTAGAGGCAACTTCTAAGGCTTTATTTCTTGCAGCACTAAAGTCATTGTTCCATAAAAAATTTATTACTTTAGCATTAAATTTATTTGATATATTAATTGTATTATCAATAGATCCAGTATCAATTAAAATTATCTCATCAGCAATGCTTTGTACACTTTTAAGACATCTAACTAGATTTTCTTCTTCATTTTTGGCTATAATACAAACGCTTAAAGTATCCAAAGAAAATTTACCTCCAATAAAAGTTGTTTCAATATACAATATGATAATAACTGAAATCTGCTATTAATAGAAAAATAGATAATATTGGCTATTTCTACTTAAAGTTACTTATTAGAGGTTATTTTATTAAAAATAAGCATAATATGATAAGTGTAAATATTTTATTTAGATTAAGAAATTGGAGGAAACTTATGATCAAAGTTTTGATTGGAAGCCCAATTCATCAAAAGCCAAATATATTAAGGGAGTTTTTAATTTCATTGAAAGAGCTAAAAAAGGATGAATTAGATATTCAATATTGTTTTATAGATGATAATAGTATAAAAGAATCCTCTTTAATATTAGTGAATTTCAAAGAACAAGAGAGAAAAGTTACTATATTAAAAAATAATGATACATCAGTATATATTTGTGATGACTATACTCATATATGGTCTAATGAATTAATACAAAAAGTATCTAAATTTAAAAATCTTATAATACAAAGAGCTATAAAGGAAAACTTTGACTATCTTTTTCTTATAGATTCAGATTTAATATTGCATCCTAATACTTTGAAAAGATTAGTGTCATTAAATAAAGAGATAATTTCTAATATATTTTGGACAAAGTGGCAACCAGATTCATATGAGCAACCTCAAGTATGGTTAAAAGACACATATACTTTATATGATAGTGAAGGTGGAGTAGGACTTACTGAAGCAGAAACTTTAAAAAAATCATCAGAGTTCTTAGAAATGTTAAAGAAACCTGGGACTTATAAGGTTGGAGGCTTAGGTGCATGTACATTAATATATAAATCAGCTTTAAATAAGGGAGTAAATTTTAATAAGATTTATAATATTTCTTTTTGGGGAGAAGATAGGCATTTTTGCGTAAGAGCAGCAGTTCTAGGAATTCAATTATATGTTGATACCTATTATCCAGCTCATCATATATATAGAAGTGAGGATTTATTAAAAGTAGCCTCATATAAATTAAATAATAAAAATAAGGATTTTCAAATTAATAGTTATAAAGCAAGAGAAGTTATTAAGGTAGCACTTCAAGGTATTAGTGATTATAGTTATAAAAAAGAGCTACCAGTAGGATATCTCAAGTATTTTACACATGATGAAAGGCAAAGGTTAAAAAATAAACTGGAAAATATGAGAAAAATTATATTAGAAGAAAAGATAACTAATAAATTAAATATAGTTAACTATCAAATCCCATTTACTAATAATTTTAATGAAATTGTTGTTAAAGTTATATATAACGAAGAAGGATATAAAAATGGATATAGCTATCATAAAGAGAAACAAGGAAAATGTGTATTACAAAAGGATGAAGAGGACAACTATAAAATTGCTAAATGGATAATTGAAAAAGAAATTGAACCATTAGTAAAGCCTCTTATAAGAAAAGTAAAAGAAGAAAATAATAAGTTAACCTTATCAATGGTAGTAAAAAATGAAGGGAAGAGATTCTTAAGAAAAGTATTAGAGGAAGCAATACAGTATATAGACAATGCAGTTATTATAGATGATGGTAGTACGGATGATACTATCGAAATAATAAATGATGTATTAAAGAATATACCATATGTTTTAATAGAAAATAAAACTTCAAAATTTAGTAATGAGGTAACTTTAAGAAAACAACAATGGATTGAAACAATAAAAACTAATCCAGATTGGATAGTATTTTTAGATGCAGATGAGATATTTGAAGATAAATTTAAATATAAAGTTAAAGATCTTATGAGAAATACTGAAGTTGATGGATATATGTTTAGGTTATATGATTTTTGGGATGAAGATCATTACAGAGAAGATAGCCTATGGAATGCTCATAATACCTATAGATTATTTATGATAAGATATCAAGAAAATTATAATTATTTATTTAGAGAAACTCCTCAGCATTGTGGAAGAATGCCATATAATTGTAATAACTTAGCATATAGTATTAGCGATTTAAGATTAAAACATTATGGTTGGTCCAGATTAGAGGATAGAATAGAAAAATATAATAGGTATATGACATTAGATCCAAATGGAAGATATGGAATACTAAATCAGTATAATTCAATATTGGATCATAGTCCTAACTTAAAGAAATGGGAAGAATAATAAGTAATCAAAATTTAAAATGGAGAATATATAATTTTTGAATTATATATTCTCCATTTTTTAATAAAAGCTATAAAACAAAATATAATTAATAATTTATTATAAGAATTATATCTTTTAATGAAAATCCCTATGGAATATTTCAGTTTTAGAATCATCTTCAAAATCCTTTAATGAATGAATGTTGAGCTTTTCTAATACTGTATCCATAGTATCGCTATGAGTAGCTATTTTTATAGGAGAATTATATGCAAAGGAATCTACAGCAATTTTACCTTGTTCTTTAGGTATAAGGGCTTTAGGACCTCCAACGCATCCTCCAACACAACCCATTCCTTCTATAAAATTTGCTTCTATTTCACCACTTAAGGCCTTATTTAAAATGTCTTTACATTCTCTAACTCCTTCAGCTTTAACAGATTTAAATAGTTTTGATTTCTTAGGATATAGCTCAGCAACAGCTTCACCAACAGCTATAGAAACCCCACCTGTACGAGCATATAGTCTTCCACCTCTTGACGCATAATCTTTTGAAGGAACACCCTGAAGTTTATCAAGTTTGATTTCAAGAGATTTAAATATATTATCTAATTCTTGAAAAGTTAACACAAAATCAATATCTTTAGATAGATCAGGTTCTTTAGCTTCAGCCTTTTTTGCTATACAAGGACCAATAAACACAACTTTAGCATGTGGATTTAATTTCTTTATTACTCTTCCAGCACCAATCATAGGAGAAACAGATGGAGATAAGTCTGGAACTAGCTCCTTATACACTTTTTTCAACATACCAACCCACATAGGACAACAACAGGAAGTTATCATTAAATCATTAGGGCCATTAACATGATTATTAAATTCAACAGCCTCTTTAATTGTTATCATATCAGCAGCAAAAGCGACTTCAATCATATCACTAAATCCTATCTTTATAAAAGCAGCACGCAATTGATCCATAGTAACATTTTCTCCAAATTGTCCAATAATAGCAGGAGCAACAGCAGCAATTACAGTTTTATTATTTTTTAATAAATCTAGTATTGGAAGAAAGTCAATTTTATCTAAGAACTTACCATCCTTACAAGAATCAATACATAATCCACAACCAACGCATAAATCATAATTTATATATGTAGATTTATTAGAATCATCATATGATATTGCATCAAATGGACAACTAGATTGACATTTGAATTTATTATTTTCATCTTGTTTACAATTAATATTACAACTATCAAGTTTTTCAATAAATCTTTTATTTACACTATAGTTTGTAATGGCTTTTTTTAAGTTATAAACGTAATTATTATCAAATTCTAAAGATACTCCACAAAGTGATGTAATAATTTTGAAGGTTTCCTGAGGTGAAACT
This sequence comes from Clostridium sp. C8, assembly GCF_001010885.1. Lineage (NCBI taxonomy): Bacteria > Bacillati > Bacillota > Clostridia > Eubacteriales > Clostridiaceae > Clostridium > Clostridium sp. C8. The sequence goes on from NZ_LBMX01000058.1 coordinate 5,025, forward strand.
TCATGACATACCATAATTTTAGAAAGAGTTTCATCAAAATTTCCTTCGTAATAAGAGCGCACTAGAGTATCAAAAAGATCATTATATTTATTATGCATCTTATACCTCCCAATAATAATTTTTCTATAGTTTAGTATATATAATTTACTAATTATTAATACTTAAAATTTATAAACTGCTTCGCAAAATATTACATCTTGGTATTAAAATAATGCATCTTAGGATAATATTATTGATATATTTATTAAAAGTAGTAGTATGAGATTATAAAAGTCTAAGGGGAGTTATTATGAAAGTAATAATTAATGAAGATGAAAATAATAATGAAATCGAAGTAATTATAAATTGTAAAAGTATAAACGAGGATGTAATTAATATACTTTCTAAATTAAAAGAAGAGGAAAATGTTATTACAGGACTTAAAGATAATAAGGTTTATATTATAAAACCAGATAATATATTGTATTTTGAATCTGTAGATAAGAAAACATTTATGTACACTAAAAAAGATATTTATGAAAGCAATTTAAGGCTTTATGAAATTGAAGAAAAGTTTTCTACATATCATTTTTTTAGAGCGTCTAAATCAACAATAATAAATATCTCTAAAATTTCAGTAATAAATCCTATAATGGGGGGACGTATTGAAGTTCTACTTGAAAATAAAGAAAAATTAATAGTTTCAAGACAATATGTTCCCATACTTAAAGCAAAATTAGATTATTAAAAGGAGACGAAATTAATGAAGGATTTTTATAATATGGGATATGAATTAAAATCATTAACTGGATTATTTTTTATGATGATAATATTGACCTATGGGGTAGTAAGTCTTTTTATTGGAAATAAAATAATGCCCTTAGGATTACTATGGGAATTTATTTTATTAGCATTAATAATTAGTATAATTCAATTTATTTTATATAGTGAAAAATTTTTATCTAAGGTATCAATAAAAATTAAAGTAGTAGCACACTATTTAATACTTTTAGGTATTTTAAATATTTTTATTAATTACTTTAATTGGACAGAGTTATGGGGAATATCTAATAGCATATTCTTTATGATATATACAGGCTATTTTATGCTAGTAACAATAAACTTTTATGCGTATAAAAAATTAACAGGGGAAAGGTTTAATGATAAATTAATAAAATATAAAGAAAATTTATAGTGGGGTGGTAAATATGGAAGCTATTAAAATAAACAATTTGACTAAAAGTTACGGAAAAAACAGGGGAATAAAAAATGTGAACTTAGAAATTAGAGAAGGAGAGATATATGGATTTATAGGTCCAAATGGAGCAGGTAAATCTACAACTATAAAGACATTGCTTAATTTTATTTTTCCTACATCAGGAAGTGCTAAGATATTAGGAAAAGATATTGTTAGTGAAAGTAAACTTATTAAGGAATTTACAAGTTATGTGCCAAGTGAAGTAAAATATTACTCAGAAGTTAAAGTAAAGGATATATTGAATTATGCAATTTCATTTTTTGATTATTGTGATAGAAATTATTTAAATGAACTTTGTAATGAATTAGAAGTTGAACTAGATAAAAAAATTGAAGAACTTAGCCTTGGAAATAAAAAGAAGGTTGCTATAGTTCAAGCGCTTTTAAGTAATCCTAAAATAGTAATTTTAGATGAGCCAACAAATGGTTTAGATCCATTAATTCAGCAAAAGCTATTTAATATATTATTAAAGGAAAAATCAAAAGGTAAAACCATATTTTTATCATCACATAATCTATCTGAAATAGAAAAGTTTTGTGATAGAGTTGCAGTTATAAAAGAAGGAGAAATAATAGATATACTAGATTTAAATAATATGGATAGAGATTTAGGCAAAAGAATAACTCTAAAATCTACCAATATAGATATGAAAGAAATTGAAAGTATAAGTGAAAGCTTTAAATATGTTAATGAAGAAATTGAGTTTATTTATAAAGGCAATATAAATGAGCTAATAAATTTATTAGCTAAATATAATTTGGATAAGTTGCTAATTGAAGAAGTTAAATTAGAAGAAGCCTTTTTAAATTATTATGAAGGAGAGAATAAATAATGAATATATTTAAATTTGAATTTAAAAGAAATATAAAATCATTAATATATTGGAGTATAGGAACTTCTGCAATTATAGTTTTATTTATGGCATTATTTCCAAGCATGAAGGATATGGGAATGAAGGAGTTAGTAGGTGCCAAATTAGATTCACTTCCACCAGCTATTCTAGAAGCCTTTAATTTTTCAAGTACCACTGATTTTAGTAACATAAATGATTTTCTTGCATATTGTCTTCAATATGTTGCAATGGCTTTTGGTATTTATGGTGCAATGCTAGGGGTTAACTCTATAATTGAAGAAGAAAGCGAAGGGACAATAGAATTTTTGTATTCTAAGCCAGTATCAAGAAATAAAATTCTTTGGAGTAAGATATTATCAAGAGTTATATATCTTCTTGTATTTTTAGTTATTGTTGTAGCTGTTACGGTAGGTATATCTATTACAGTTAAGCCAACTGAAGTAAATATGATAGATCTTTCAATAAATATAAAAAGTATGTTTATTGGAATGGCATTTTTAGGATATATATTTATGGCAATTGGAGTAGCTATATCAACAATTCTAAAAAGGGGGAAAGCTGCAACTAGTATAGGAGTTAGTTTGTTTTTTATGACATATATACTAGGTATTTTATCTAAACTAAAAGAAGAATTTTCATTTATAAAATACTTTTCTCCATATGAATGGGTAATTCCATCAAATATAATAAAGGATGGATTTGAAGCGAAGTTTATAATAATAGGATTTTTGCTGATAGTAATATCATTAGTTATTGCTAGTGTTATTTATAAAAAGAAGGATATGAATATAAATTAAAATAGAAGCTTTGCTACAATATAAAATTAATAATGAAAAGTGTAAAGCTTAAAAATAAATATATTTTTAAATTAGGAGCTGTTATCACAGCTCCTAATTTTATATAACAACAAACCAAATACAATAAAGTCTATGAATTTATAGACAAAAATAATAAAGTGTTGTAGAATTTAATAAAATAAATATTACGGAGGTATAATCATGGATAATGAGTTTTTTTGGAGAGCTTCTATAGATGAAATAGAAAATGGATTTGTAGAGACTGAAGAATATATAAAATGTATAGTGTGTGAACAAGTATTTATTAAAGGCAGAATATACGAGATAGGTGATAATTTATATGATGCTAAAAAGGCTGCGCAGCTTCATGTAAAAGAAAAACACAATTCTATGTTAGGTTATTTACTGAGTATGAACTCCCTTTATACAGGAATATCATCATCTCAAAAAGCAATAATTGAATTAATAGCTTTAGGACTTAACGATAAAGAAATAGCATCAAAATTAGGTATTGCAAATTCTACTATTAGAAATCATAGGTATAAATTAAGAGAAAAAGAAAAGCAAGCTAAGTTATTTTTAGCCACTATGAATTTACTTGCTAAAAATACAAATAAAGATATAAACATGCTGGAAGAAGATGTTATTTGTGATGCGCACAAAGGGGCAACAACCTTAGATGATAGATTTAATATAACTAAGGAAGAAAAAATTAAAGTAATAGAAACTTATGTAGATGAAAATGGTGCATTAAAGAGTTATCCAGCTAGAGAAAAGAAAAAAATCATAATATTAGAAGAAATAACTAAAAACTTTAATGTTGGAAAGATATATTCTGAAAAAGAAATAAATAGGGTATTAAAAAGAATATATGAAGACTATGCAACAATAAGAAGAGCTTTAATTCAATATGGATTTTTGGATAGATCTAAAGATTGTAGTGAATATTGGGTGAAGGAATAATGATAAAGAATATTTTAGAATTAAATAATGATGAAAGAATTTCAGCATTAGAGTTTATAAAAAATAATGAAAATACTAAATTATCATTATATGAAATTGAAAAAGATCTTAAGGGTAAGATTTCTAATTATGGGGAAGGTGTATTATTTTATTTTCATAAAAATAAAATAGCAGGTAAGTTATCAGTAATATTAGAGGTTGTAGATAAATTAAAAACTATTTATATTAATAAAGTAATTTGTCAAAAGGATAATAAAGAAATATTAAATAAACTAATTCACAGTTCATTAGAATTAGCTAATAAATACAAAGCAAATAAAGTTCTACTTGGAATAAGAGATAAGCATTTACTTAACCTAGCACAAGAAATTGGGTTAGAAAGAAGTTATTCATCCTTTAATATGATTTTAAATAATAGAGAGAAAGAAAATGATGTATTAGATAAAATTAAATTATCAAAGAAAAATATTAAGGAATATGTTGATGTATATAATAAGTCTTTTATGGATATGCCTCATGGAACCTATATAGAAATTGAAGAAGCAGAAGGATATTTAGAAAATAAAAATGACAATGAAGATCATTTTATTATAATAGATAAAGGTGAAAGTATAGGTTTTTTTAATACCAGTATTGAAGGAAATAAAGGCTTTTTCGATATAGGATTAATAAAAGAGTATAGGGGAAAAGGCTATGGTAAAAAATTATTAGAAATAGCAATACAGCACTTAAATGAAAAACAAGTAGAAGAGGTTTGCTTAACAGTAATAGAAAAGAATAACATTGCTTATGAAATGTATAAAAAGAGAGGATTTAAGGTTTATAATAAATTAAGTGATTGGATAGAAATTAGATAAGTGAAATATATTTATTTAATATTTCATTGACTATATTAGGAGGGATACTATGAATTCTATAGATATTAAAGATTCAACTAATATAATTAAAAATACTTTAAAGTTTCAGTTTGATATATCATGGCAATTGTTAGAGTTTCATTTTACGAATATTGAAGATGAAGAATGTATGTGGAGACCTGATTCAAGGGGACTTCATGTTTATAAGAATTCAGGGGTCTGGTGTGCAGATTGGCCAGAAACAGAAGAGTATAGTATTGGCCCAGCAAGTATTGCTTGGGTTACTTGGCATATAACTTATTGCTGGTCGATGGTCTTAGATCATTCTTTTAGAGAAGGAACTTTAACTAGGGAGTATATAAATTGGCCTGGTAATATTATAGATGTTAAGAAAAAAATATATGAATTCTGTGAAGAGTGGATGAGAATATTGACTTCTTTATCTGATGAAGAGTTTATTTCTACTGAAAGAACTAAATGGCCATTTACAGATAGACCTTTTTATGAACTTGCAGCATGGTTAAATGTTGAACTTATGAAGAATGCCGCTGAAATTGGCTACTGTAGATTCCTATACGCTTCTCAAAAATAAAAAAAGGGCTATATCTATGGTTGCCACGATTAAGAATTATGAACCGTACCATAAATAAATGAGGTTAAAATTTAATCATAACAGATAAAATTATAAAATAGCAATACACGTACAGTTCATGAATGTATTAGTATAAATGTTTAATGTATAAAAAATAATAAGAAATCAGTGATAGAGGTATAAGAATAAGTTAATAGATATATATAAGAAATTATAATAAATGATATAATAAAATACGCTACAATATTTATATAATTTTATAGGGGTAAAAAAAGAAGGGAGGAACTTTAGTGGAGGATATATAGTTTACCTTATCACTAAAGAAATTTTATGGATAATAATACAAATATATTAGTTGTAGAGGATGATTTAGATATAAATAATCTTCTATGTAAGATATTAATTAAAGAAGGATATAATATAAGATCTGCATATTCAGGAACAGAAGCTAGAATGTGTATGGAACAGTATGAGTATCATCTTATTTTGCTTGATTTAATGTTACCAGGAATAAGTGGAGAAGAGATTATTAAGCATATAAGAAAGATAAAAACAATGCCTATAATAGTTATATCTGCAAAGGCTGAACAAGATGTTAAGGTAGAAACTCTTAGGCTTGGAGCAGATGATTTTATATCAAAACCCTTTGATACCAATGAGGTCATAGCAAGGGTTCAGTCTCAATTAAGACGCTATATGGTATTTTCAAAGCCTAAGGAGAAAGATCGGATATTAAGACATAAGGATTTAATTTTAAATAGAGATACTGTAGAGGTTACCTTAGATGGAAAGCCTGTTATTCTTACAGCAAGAGAGTTTTGTATATTAGAGCTTTTAATGGCTAATCCCAATAAGGTATTTACAAAGTCAAATTTATTTGAACATGTTTGGAATGAGGAATTCTTAGGAGATGACAATACAATAAATGTTCATATAAGTAATCTTCGCTCAAAGCTTTCTAAAATCAAACCTAATGATGAGTATATTCATACTGTATGGGGAATTGGATTTAAGATAAGTCAATAAAATTAATACTTTCTTAAGTTTTTCTTTAAGGTATCTTGTTGATTATACTTTAATATATAGTTATACAAGAAAAGGAGGAAAATTTGAGTTATGGATACAATACTTAAAACAAAAAATTTAACTAAGAAGTATCATAATCAATTGGCAGTAAATAATGTTAATATGGAAATAAAACAAGGAGATATATATGGACTTGTTGGAAAAAATGGAGCAGGAAAAACAACTCTTCTTAGAATGATAAGTGGGCTTACAATGCCATCTAGTGGGGAAATTGATTTGTTTAATGAAACATCATCTCAAGGATTAAATAAATCAAGAATGAGAACGGGAGCTATAATTGAAACGCCTAGCTTTTTCCCTTATTTATCCGCAAAAAAGAATCTTGAATATTATAGGATTCAAAGAGGGATAGCAGAAAAAGACTCCATAGATTATGCTCTTAAAATTGTAGGGTTACATGATACAGGAAATAAAAAATTCAAGAATTTCTCTCTAGGTATGAAGCAAAGATTGGGATTAGCACTTACAATAATGTCTAGTCCAGATATACTTATTTTAGACGAGCCTATAAATGGTCTTGATCCTACTGGAATAGTAGAATTTAGGGAGATATTATTAAAGCTTAATAGAGAGAGAAATACAACAATACTTATATCAAGTCATATATTAAGTGAACTTTCTCAACTTGCAACTACTTATGGCTTCATTCATAATGGTGTATTTTTAGAACAATTATCTTCAGAGGAGCTAAGTAACAAGTGTAGAAAAGCCTTGGCTATAAAGGTAAGTGATACAGCAAAAGCAGCTGCTATAATTGAGAGAGAACTTGGAAGCAGTGAATATGAAATTCTAAATGATAATGAAATAAAATTGTATGATCTTATGAATGTTCCGGAGAAGGTGTCTAAAGTTCTTATAAATAATAATATTATGTTATACTCCATGAGTTCAGAAGGAGTAAACCTAGAAAATTACTTTATAAATTTAATTGGGGGTGGACATAATGCTTAATTATATAAGAGCAGATATTTACAGGAATCTTAATAGAAAATATTTTTGGATTTATACAGGAATAATAGCTGCAATGTCAGTATTAGTTACAGTGCTTTTTAAGATTTCAAGTATTCCAGATAAAAATTTTAATTTAGTACTTGATATAGCTACTCAAGCATTTACTCTTCCTATATATTTAGTAGGAGTATTTGTTGAAATGGCAACTAGTGATGAGCAAAAAAATCAAACCTTTAAAAATGTAGTATCTTTTGGAGTTACAAGAAATACAATAGCTATTTCTAAGGTTATTACTGCAGTTATTCTTTCAATGCTATCAGCATTTATTATATTAACTGCATTTTCAATAAGTGGTTTAATATTTTTAGGGGGACCAAGTGACTTCTTATCAGAATTTCTTATCAGATTTGCACTGGCAAGTGTATTATGGATAGCAGCAATATCTATAGGTACATTTATAGCATTAGTTTTTAATAGTAGCAATATTTCTGCTTTTGTATATTTTGGAATATTCTTAATGACTAAAAATATTATAGCTATATTATCACTACTTGTTTGGGAGAAATTTAGCTATTTAAATAATTACCTTATTTCTACTAAGTTAAATATTTTAGCTAGTGAGCCTTTAACTATTGAAAATATAGGACCTGCAATACTAGTAGGAGTTGGATACACTGTAGTATTTACAGGATTAAGTATGTTATATTTAAGAAAGAAAGAAATTAAATAGATATTTATAAATTTAATTCTAAAGATTAAAGAGAAAGGTGTGACATATATGATTTTTATAATAGTTATTTGTCTTACCATTATATTGAGTATAGTTGTCACACTTTACATCTTATTAAGAAAAGAAATAAAAAGTGTGGAGAATCAACTTAGGTATATAAATAAAAATAAAACAAATTCAAGGGTATTATTGAAGACAGGAAATAAGAATGTTGAGAGGTTAATTTTAGAAATAAATAATAATATAGATTTAAAACAGAAAACAGAAGTTAATTACAGAAAGATGGATTTAGAACTTAAAGAATCAATTTCCAATATATCACATGATCTTAGAACACCTCTTACATCGGTAATGGGATATTTGCAGCTCATGGAGGATCCTAATATAAGCCAGTTTGAGAAAAACGAGTATATGAATATAATAAAGGATAGAACAAAATCTTTACAGATGTTAATAACTAGTTTCTATGATTTATCAAGACTTGAAGGGAAGGAATATAAATTTAATTTTGAATTAATTAATCTATCTAATTTGATTTGTGATTCAATAGCTTCATTTTATAATGATTTTACCAATAAAGGTATAGAGCCTTATATTGATATAGATGAAAATGCACCTAGTATTATTGGAGATGAAAATGCTGTAAAGAGGATATTATTTAATTTAATACAAAATGCGTTGAAGTATGGAGAAAGCTTTGTATCAATAAGTTTAAAGCATAGAGATGATTATATAATTACAACTTTTACAAATGAGGCTAAAAACTTAAGTGAAGAAGATTCAAAGTGCTTATTTCAAAGGTTTTTTACAGCAGATCGTACTAGAAGTGGTAAGAGCACTGGTATTGGTCTTGCTATAACAAAAGAATTAGTGGAACAGATGGGACATGAAATTTCATCTGAACTAAAAGATGGTAAATTAAGTATCATAATAATATGGAAAATAAAAAATATACATAAGTAGTAGAATTTGTATTAATTTTACTGCTTATTTTTTTGTGAAATTTAACTGGAATTTAAGATCTGAATATTATCAATGATGCTTTGTATATCTAAAGCTCAAATTTATTAAGAATACTGAATAGATTAACTACTTTCAGCAAATTAGGAACAGTTTTCATTTATTCTTGATGTTATACTATAACTACCACGTGGGGAAATGTGAGTGAAAGTTTGGATTATAATGATGCGATAGAAATATGTATTGAATTCATTGAGGAAAATATTAAAAATGAATTAACTTATGCTGTATTTACAACGCCTCCTATTAATACAAGTACTGAGGCTGGAAATAATGATTTTGCAAATGTTATTAAAAAAACTTGGAAATATATATTTGAAGAGTGGTTTAAAGACAGCGGATATGTATTTGATGAAACAAAATTAGATTTCGAATATTATGATGAGAGGTGTCATCCAGTTATAGATACTGTAATGGATATCTATGTACCAATATTAAAAAGAGAAATATAGAGTTTTATATAAAGCTCTAAAAAATAATTAAAAATATTAATAGATAAATGAAAAAAAGTAGACTTAAGCAATTGTATAATTATTAAGTCTATTTTTATAGTTAAGAATATTATTTATATTGACACTAAATATGATTAAGTATATTATAGATAAATACAGTCTATAATATAATATTAGTTAAGGAGAAATGATGTGAAATATACTAAAGCTACAAATTATGCACTACATATAGTTGCATATATAATTAAAAATGATGATGGAAAAAATATAAGCTTATATCCTTTAGCGAATTACTTTAATATATCTCCAAGCTATTTATCTAAAATTTTAACCAAGTTAGTAAAAGCTGATATAATCCAATCAACTCCAGGTGTAAATGGAGGATATATATTATATAAAAATAAAGAAGATATTTCACTTTTAGATGTTATTGAGGCAATAGAAGGAAATAGCAGCATATTCACTTGTGAAATGCAGGAAAAAAGTGAATGTAAAATTCAAAATGCTATATTAGAGGCAGAGGGTGTAATGAAAATATACCTTAAAAACAAAAAAATATTTGAAATAATTTAAAATATATAAAATATTTTCATATTCATATTATAGACAATTCGAATCTATAATATGGTTAATTAAATAATAAAGCAAAAAATATATTTAAAGGAGAATAAAATATGACTGAGTTTTGGGAAAAAAGTTTTATAGAAAAGCAAACGATGTGGGGATTTGAACCATCAGAATCAGCTATTAGGGTAAAAGATTTTTTTGTTGAAAATAATATAAAAGATATATTAATACCAGGCATTGGTTACGGAAGAAATGCAAAGGTGTTTATTGATAATAATATAAATGTTACAGGAATCGAGATTTCAAAAACAGCTATTGATTTGGCAAGACAATATGGTATTAATATTAATATTTATAATGGTTCAGTTGCAGATATGCCTTTTGAAAATAAGCTTTATGAAGGGATATTTAGCTATGCACTTATTCATTTATTAAATGAAAGTGAGAGAAAAAAGTTTATTAGTGATTGTTACAAACAATTAAAACAAAATGGATATATGATATTTACGGCTATCTCCCAAAAGGCGCCTATGTTTGGAAAAGGTAGAAAAATTAATGAAAATTATTATGAAACAATGTCAGGAGTAAAAATCTTTTTTTATGATTCTGAGTCAATAAAAAAGGAGTTTCAAGAATATGGACTTGTAGAATTTTATGAGATTGAAGAAAGAGATAGTGATAATAAAGATAAACCGCCAATGAAGTTTTTATTAATAAAATGTAAAAAGTAAATAGTTTAAATAAGAGTGAAATAGGAATTTAGCGAGGTGATATAATGGGTAAATTATCAAAGTTACCAAACATAGGTAATGAAATTGAGCGACAATTGAATCAAGTTGGTGTAACTACATATGACGAATTGAAACACTTAGGAGCTGAAAATGCATGGCTTAGAATACAGGGAATTGATGAATCTGCATGTATGAACAGATTGCTAGCATTAGAGGGTGCATTGCAAGGATTTAAAAAGACATTACTGACAGATGAGCGCAAGTTAGAATTAAAGAAATTTTATAATTTGCATAGAAAATAATTGCAGATAAATTTATGGTTGAATTAAGTATTTAAAGCCAATCTACTTTAGGTAAGCTTAAGAAGATGGGCTTTAATACTAAGTTCAGTTATGGATAAATTCAACTTCATTAAGCATTTAATGCTTCTCATAAGTTAAATTTATGTTTTTAGAGGTAAAACCTCTTTGCTTTTCATTTTTTTATTTCTAACCTTACATTAAGTGTTCAATTAGTATTTTAATTCCTATGCCTATTAAAATGACTCCACCAATCATTTCTGCATAATTTTGAACATACTGTCCAAGTTTTTTGCCAAGAAAAACTGCTAAAAAGCTTAATACAAAAGTAGTTATTCCTATTATTGTTATAGAGGGAACAATACTAACACTTAAAAATGCAAAGCTTACCCCAACTGCTAAAGCATCAATACTAGTTGCAATAGCTAAAACAGTTAGTTTCTTATAAGAAAATTCATCTCTTTCACATTCTGTAGCTAGCTCTGTATCTTTATCAGCTTTTAGTTCTTTAATAGATTCTATTAACATTTTTCCACCTATAATTCCAAGTAGTATAAAAGCTATCCAATGATCAAAAGATTTTATATAGATTTCAAAATACCTGCCAAACCACCAGCATAGTAAAGGCATAAAGGCTTGGAAGCCGCCAAAGAATGCTGCAACTCTAAAAGAGCATTTAAATTCATCTTCTTTTAAACAAATCCCCTTAGCTAATGAAACAGCAAAGGCATCCATAGATAAGCCTATTCCTGTCATAAAAATTGAAAAAAACCCCATTGTATGTACTCCTTTATTATAGAATTTATTGCAAAATCCTAAATAATATTTAGGATTTTATTGCCTCTTTATGGATTATAAACGAATAAAAAAAGACTTATACGCAGCAAAGCTACGCATAAGTCTCGTTATTTAATACTAAGCCAGAACAACGTTCAATATGTTGACTTAGTAACTCTTACACAATTAGAGTTAACTACTCCCCTATACAGAAAAATCAATATCATTATAATACCAAAAAAGTGTAAGTTTATCAATATATTTAGTGAGATAGTTAATAAAAAAAAATTCCTATATAACTTCATTCAATAAATCGTATATAATGTAAATAAAAAGATTTATTTATAGGAGAAAAGTATGACAGTTTTAAATAAAATAATCTCTTTATTCTTAATAATATTAATAGGGGCATATGGAACAAGAAAAAGCATAATAAATGAAGAAGTTAATAAAGGACTAAGAAAAATATTATTAGAAATAACACTACCACTATTGGTAATAAATTCCTTTAGTTTTGAATTTAGTGGGGGGATGGGACGAAATGTTTTAATATCATTTATTTATAGTATAGCCTTTATGATAGTTGGAGCCATTATATCTTATATTTTCTTATTTCCATTTAAAGGTGAGAAGAAAAAGATTCTTCATTTTGCAAATGTATTCTCAAACTGTGGCTTTATAGGTTTCCCAATAATCAATAGTATATTTGGAGCTGAAGGGGTAGTTTATACCTCAATATTTAATATGGTGTTTACAATAGCTTTATGGACATATGGAGTTATGATTTTTTCAGATAAAATGTCAAAGGATAATATAAAAAAGGTTTTATTGAATCCAGCAATAATAGCAGTATATCTAGGCATTCCTATGATGTTATTTAATATAAAGTTGCCAGCATTTTTACTAGATACAACTAAAATTGTTGGAGATATGACTGCACCAATTTCAATGATAATAGTGGGAAGTATATTATCCAAGGTAAAAATAAAAGATGTATTTAAGGAGTTTTCAATATACTATGGATCATTAATAAAGCTTATAATAATTCCTTTAGGTTTATTAATTATTAAAAAAGTTCTAAATGATAATAGTACTATAATAAATACTATAATAATCGTACAAGCCATGCCAGCAGCAGCTATGACCTCAATATTTGCGGCTGACTTTAATAAAGAAGAGGAATATTCAGCAATAGTTGTATTTATCACAACCTTGTTATCCATAATTACTATACCTATAATAGCTAAGATAATAAATTAAATAATAATAATTTTTAAATAATATATTTTATTTATTAGAAAATTATTATATAATGAGACCGAGCTATAATAAAAAGTTTTATTTTAGAAATAATATATAGAAATGATTATAGAAATTGAGGTGTAGAAATGGATTTAGTTTGTTTATGCAAAGGAATAGAAAAAGACATAATAATAAAGTCAGTAAAAGATGGTGCAGATACATTTGAAAAGGTTCAGCTAGATACTGAAGCAGGAACAGGATATTGTAGAGCTAGTAGATGTAAATGTAAGATAGAAGAATTAATTAGAGAAAACAAATAGTTTTGTTAAGGAGTTTTAGAGTTATTCTAAGGCTCTTTTATTATATTGCAAAGAATTACCATAAATGTAATTAATATAATATATAATTTGATAAATTTTTAAAGATTTAATTAGATATAGATAGTTTCCTAGAGATACTAATAAAACGTACAACAGGATCACACTTTTTATTGATAGTAAAATAAAATATAAAGTATACTTATAGTAAGAATGTTTAATGAGGAGTGTTAGTGTGAGTAGGATTAAGATATTTACTGGACACTTTGGTAGTGGTAAGACAGAAATTGCAATTAATTACGCTATAAAGATGGCTAAGGAAGGTAAAAAGGTAGCATTAGTTGATATGGATGTAATAAATCCTTATTTTTGTGTAAGAGATATTAAAGCAACTTTAGAGAATGATTATAAAATAAGAGTTATAAGCACAAAAAAAGATTTAGTTAATGCAGAGCTAATGGTACTATCAGGAGAAATATTATCTGTATTTAATGATAAATCATATGAAGTTATATTAGATATTGGTGGAGATAATGTAGGTGCAAGGGTTCTAGGTGTATATAACAAGTACTTTGAAGAAGAAGATTATTCAATGTATTTTGTTTTAAATAATTCAAGACCAGAAACCTTAAATTGTAGTATGGCAAGTAAATATCTAAAATCTATAGAAGTAGCTAGTAGATTAAAAGTTACTAATATTATATCAAATACTCACATGATGAAGGAAACAGAATGTAAGCATATATTGAAAGGAGATATAGAATCTTTGGAGTTATCTAAGTTTTTAAGCATTCCTTACAAATACACTGTGTGTACTAGAGAGTTTGAAGAGGTAATAGAGGATAAAGTTAATGGAGAAGTATTACCTATAGAATTATATATGGACATACCTTGGGAATAATAAGGAGGAATTAAATGGCTAAGGTTATATTTAAAGAGGAAAGATGCAAAGGATGTGGGCATTGCATAAATATATGCCCTAAAAAAATTATAAGCTTTAAAGAAATTTTTAATAGTAAGGGATATCATCCAGCGGGAATAGAGGAAGATCTCATGACACAATGTATAGCTTGTGCATCTTGTGGAAAAATTTGTCCTGATTGTGTAATAACAATTGAAAGGTAGGGGATAACTATGGGGGAAAAGTTTTTAATGAAGGGAAATGAAGCTATAGCAGAAGCAGCTATTAGGGCTGGATGTAAATGTTTTTTTGGTTATCCTATAACTCCTCAAACTGAATTAATAGCATATATGGCAAAGAATATGGGAAAAGTCAATGGCGTTTTTTTGCAAGCTGAAAGTGAAATTGCAGCTATTAATATGGTTTATGGATGTGGGGGAACTGGAGTTAGATGCATGACTTCATCATCTAGTCCAGGAATAAGTTTAATGTCAGAAGGAATTTCATATTTAGCAGCAGCAGAGATTCCTTGCGTATTGGTAGATATAGTTAGATGTGGACCAGGGCTTGGAGGGATACAGCCAGCTCAATCAGATTATTTATTTGTAAATAAGGGATTAGGCCATGGAGATTTTAATATATTAGTTTATGCACCAGCATCAATTCAAGAAATGACCGAATTAATACATGATGCATTTGATTTAAGTGATTTATACAGAACACCAGTAATGATAATGGCCGATGGAATGATTGGACAAATGATGGAAGCTGTGGAATTTAAAGATAAAGAAAAAAGAGAATTACCAGAAAAAACTTGGGCTGCTAATGGACTTGGAAATAGAAAAAAACATAATATAATTAATTCTTTAGAACTAAATCCAGAAAAACTAGAAGAATTAAATTTGAAACTTCAAGATAAATATAAAGTAATAAAAGAAAAAGAAAGTAAATATGAGTTGTATAATTGTGAAAATTCATGTGATTTAATATTAGTTTCTTATGGGATAACCTCAAGAATATGTAAGAGTGTTATAAACCTTGCAAAAAATGATGGAATAAATTTAGGATTAATAAGGCCTATAACAACATGGCCATTTCCTTATGAAGCATTTACTAAGACATTAGGAAAAAGTAAATTTGGATATTTATCTGTAGAGATGAATTGTGGACAAATGGTTGAAGATGTGAAATTAGCTGTTAATGGAAATGAAGAGGTTAGATTTTATGGTAGGACAGGTGGAATGATACCAAAAGTAGATGAAATATATGAAAATATAAAATCTATTATTGGAGGTATAGAAAATGAGTATAGTTTATAGTCCAACAAAGGCACTTTTAGATGTACCTACACATTATTGTCCAGGATGCACACATGGAATAATCCATAAGTTAGTAGGAGAAGTAATAGAAGAATTAGGAATATTACACAAAACTATAGGAGTTGCATCTGTTGGATGCTCTGTTCTTGCATATGATTATTTTGCTTGTGATATGTTTCAATCAGCACATGGAAGGGCTCCAGCAGTAGCTACAGGTATAAAAAGAGCTAATCCAGATAAAGTAGTGTTTACTTATCAAGGAGATGGAGACTTAATAGCCATAGGAACTGGAGAGGTTGTTCATGCAGCAGCAAGAGGAGAAAATATTGTAACTATTTTTGTAAACAATTGCATATACGGTATGACAGGTGGGCAAATGGCACCTACAAGTTTAGCTGGACAAGTTACTGAAACATCTCCCTACGGAAGAGATGTTAATACTCAAGGTTATCCAATAAGAGTAGCAGAAATGATATCTACTTTAGAGGGGGCATGCTATGTTGAAAGAGTAAGTGTAGATAATATAGCAAATTTAACAAAAGCCAAAAAAGCAATTAAAAAAGCTTTCGATAATTCAATCCAAGGACTAGGATATTCTTTTATAGAGGTACTATCTACATGTCCAACTAACTGGGGATTAGCACCAGTTGAAGCTTTGAAGTGGCTTAGAGAAAATATGATTCCCTATTATCCATTAGGAGTTAAGAAGGAGTTAAAAGGGGGGCATAGATAAATGATAAAAAAGGAAGTAATTTTTGCAGGCTTTGGAGGGCAAGGAATATTAACTATTGGTAAACTACTAGCTTATGCTGCTATGGATAAGGGATTGAATGTTTCTTGGTTACCATCCTATGGACCAGAAATGAGAGGTGGTACAGCAAATTGTTCAGTAATAATATCTAGCGAAGAAGTTGGATCACCAGTAATATCAGAAGCAGATGCGCTTATTGCAATGAATAAACCATCATTAGATAAATTTATAAATTCAATAAAAAGAGATGGGATATTAGTAATAGATTCAGACATGATTAAAGAGAAAATCAATTTAGAGAAAATACAAGTATATAAAATTGATGCTGAGACAAAGGCAGAAGGTTTTGGGGATAAAAGGAATGCTAACATGATACTACTTGGTTTTTTAGTTGAGAAGCTTAAAATTATAACAATTGAAGAATTACTAGCCTCTGTTAAGATTCATGGAAAAAAAGAGCATTATAATTTAAATAAAGAAGCAATAGAGTTAGGTGCTAAGGAAGCTAAGAAATATAATACAAATTAAAGTATAAGGGCTGTCTGTGTGACAGCCTCCTTTAAATAAAAAAAATATTAAGATTTCATTAAATATGCTAAAGTTAGAATAATTTGTAACGAAAATGTCAATAAATCATTTTATAATAGTAGTAAGATAAATAATAAGGAGGTGAGAATATGATAAAAGTAGATGTAAATAAGCATTGTAGCTTAAATAAAGCTGTAAGAAGTTTATTTTATAAAAAACAAAACATAAATAATTCAATTTATTATAGTGAAGAAGAAAAAAGATTACTAACGAAAGAAATAGAAAGAGATATATACAATACATGGGAAAAAATTAGATATTCATTAAATATGAGTAAAGGATAATATATTATTACTGTTTTTATTTGAAAATAAATTTATAGAGAGGAGTATACCTTGATAATAATTAGCATTATAGTATTTTTTACTATAGTTTAAAATTTATTTAATATAAAAATTTGTAAAAGTAATAATATGAGAGGTAATATGAATATAAATGAATATTATTTTTAGGTAAGAAGTTAGAGTTATAATAAATTCTGGCTTCTTATTTATTTTAAAAATGATAGAATAAAGATATAGTTTAATTAAAAAGTTAATATAAAATCAATAAATATAAGTGTTTATAGAATGAATATTAACTTAATTATATTTTATAAGTGACGAATAGAGTAAATAAGGAGAGTATATATGTTTTTTATAGGTATATTTGGGATAGAAAATAAAGAAAAGGAAATAAAAATTATAAATAATTTGACTTGTAAAGGTTGTAATAGATTAACTATGGCAAGAGTTATAAAGAGTTATGAATTTTTTCACTTCTTTTTTATACCAATATTTAAATGGAATGAAAAATATTATATTCAATGTGAAAGCTGTAGAAAAGTATTTTCTATTTCAAAAGAAAAGGGAAAAGCTATTGAAAAAAATGAAAATATAGAGATAACTTATTGGGATTTACAAGAAATCAATAATTCTTATAGTAATGGATATTACAAATATAATGTAAATAATGTTTGTAAAAACTGTGGTAAAGTAGTTGATTCAGAATATAAATATTGTCCGTACTGTGGTCATGAGGTGAAATAAATATTTTTAAAATAGTTATATAATATCTTCATAATCTCTTTAAAAAACTTTGTTAAAGTTAAGGTGAATCATAAAAATTAGAAAGGAAAGTTTTATATGAGTAACATTTTAATAGTTGAAGATGAAGAAAGTGTAGCTAATGTAATAAAGGCATATTTAGAGAAAGAAAACTACAATGTTTATATATGTAATTCTGGGTTAGAATCTTTAGAGTTTTTTAAGAAAATAAACTTTGATTTAGTTATATTGGATTTAATGCTTCCAGATATAGATGGAGAAGAAGTATGTAAAATAATAAGAGAAATATCTAATGTATATATTTTTATGCTTACTTCTAAAGCAAGTTTAAATGATAGAATCAATGGGCTTAATTTAGGTGCAGATGAATATTTAGTAAAACCATTTAGCCCTAGAGAATTAACAGCAAGAGTAAATGCATTATTTAGAAGAATAAATTCAAATTCTGATGTAAAAGACTTATTTAATGATGGAATACTACGAATAGATTATGAAAAAAGAATAGTAAAATTAAATGAGAAAGAAATATCACTTACTCCAAGTGAATTTGATATATTATATACTTTAATTATTAATAAGGGTAAGGTATTAAGTAGGGAACAACTTATAGAAAGAGTATTTGGTATGGACTTTGATGGCTATGATAGAACTATAGATGTACATATTAAGAATATCAGAAAAAAGATAGAAGAAGATACTAGAAGTCCTAAATACATAATAACAGTGACAAAGGTTGGATATAAGTTTGGCGGTGAAATATAAATGCAAAGCATAAGAAAACGGCTAAGTATTTTGTTTGCTATATCATCACTTATAGCAATTTTATTAACAATATTATTTGTAAATATAACTATTAATAATAAATTTAACAAGTATATGCTTGATATTCAAAATAAAAGAAATGAAAGAATAGTTTCTTATTTTGAAGAAGTTTACAAAAGAGATAATATGTGGAAGGAAGACTCTGGAATAGAGCTTATGCATGAAGCATATATGGGAAATTACTGTTTAACATTAAGAGATACAAATGGTAATGTAATATGGGGAATGGATCCATCTAATATAATAGATAGTAGTCATTTAAGTAATATGAATGTAGAAAATAAAGGAGTTTATGTTAATAAAAAGTTTGATGTAATAGTTGATGGAAGTACAGTTGGATATGTTGAACTAGGACAATATTCATCTATTTTATTAACAGAAGAAGATATAGAATTCAAGTCATCAATAAATAGAAGTATAATTTTAAGTGGAATAGGAACTTTAGGAATAGTAATACTTATAAGTTTATATCTTTCTAATGAATTATCAATACCAATAAGGAAGATTGCAAAAACTTCAAAAAGGCTTTCCAATGGTAACTTTAATGCAAAATCTTATTATGAAAGTGATATTGAAGAAATTGAAGAACTAAGAGACAATATAAATATATTAGGAGAAAAGTTAAGATATCAGGATATGTTAAGAAAAAGATTAGTTTCAGATATATCTCATGAAATCAGAACTCCATTAAATGTATTACAAAATAACTTAGAAGCAATGATAGATGGAATATTTCCAGTAAATAATCAAAGATTAGTTTCTTTAAATGAGGAAGTAATTAGATTTGGAAAGTTATTAAATAACCTAGATACACTAAAAGAATTTGAAGATGAAAGTATATGTATAGATTTTGAAAATATTATTTTAGACGAATTTATTATGGAGATAGTACATGAATTTTCATTGGAAGCTAAAAGTAAAAATATAAACTTTGAATGTACAATAGATAAAGAAGAATCTTATTTGATTTATGGTGATAGAGATAAATTAAAACAAGTATTTATAAATCTTATATCTAACTCTATAAAATTTACAAATAGCAATGGATATATAAATTTATATTTATATAAAAATAATGAAAGTACAATAGTTGAAATTAAAGATAATGGAATAGGAATAAAACAAGAAGATTTACCATTTATATTTGAAAGACTTTATAGAGGTGATAAAAGTAGACAAAGTATAGAAGGAAATGGTATAGGATTAACAATAGTGAAAAAAATATTAAATCTTCATTATGCATCTATTGATGTGGAAAGTGAAGAAGGAGTAGGAACAAGCTTTAAAATAAACTTTAATAATACAAAAGCATAAAATGTAAGGGATCTTAGATAAATTTAATTTATCTAAGATCCCTTAATGAGTTTTAGTCTAAAATTGTGAAGTAACTTTTCACTTTTTCACTATTTTGCTTCGCAAAATATAACTTTACTTAAAAATTAATATATTTATTTATAATAGTATCTAAATCACTATTTTGGACATCTTCAACGAATTCAATTATGCCTAGGATTTCATCATTTTTAGTAATAGAGTAACCACCAGATTTAATAGAATTTAATTCTATTTCAAATATTGATTTTTTCCCTGTAAATGATGATAAAACACTTCCATCTTCTAAATTTGAAATTGTATATTCTCCTTGAAAATCAGTATAATTATTAAGATCAATAGTTAAAAGGAATTTTAAATTATTTTGAGCAACTAGTATTAAAGGATTTAAACTACTACCTTCTCCCTTAATTATTGCTGTTTGAAATTCATTAGTTACTTTAGAAGTAGTAATTAAGTTTTCAGGATAAGTAGCAGAATTATTTAATGGTACAGCACAACAGCTAGGTCCATTACTTGCACTAGGTAATGAAGGGTCATATTTGGAAGTATCAGTTGAATCTAAATCATCAACTACCTTTATAACACCTCTTATCATTCCCATCCAGCAGCTGAAGTTTATGTCCTTATCAGTAGGAGTAAATTCAATTATGTTTTCTCCACTTTTAAGTTTTTGTTGAATATTTAATGAATTTACTACTATTGAATTATTACAGTAATTAAGACTTTCTCCATTAATTACCCATTTAACAGGAACTCCCTTTTGAACATAAAAAACATTAGGGCTATAACCATTATTGTTAGCAGTCATATTAATAATTTGAACACCATCTTCTAAGATCGCTTTAGAAGAATCAGTACTAGAATTCGAATTAAATGAACTTGCCATAACGTAACTTAAAGGATTTATATTTATTCCAGAAAGTGATAAACCTCTATTACTCATTATTAAACCTAAAACAATAATAAGAACTCCACTAAATTTAAGAAGCTTTTTAGTATATCCTTTACTTAAGAATCCGGATATTGCTCCAAATGTAAGCATTAATGGAACAGTACCTAATGCAAATATAAACATGGATAATGCTCCCTTTAAAGCACTTCCAGTTCCAAGGGCAAATAATTGCATAGTTTGAAGCGGTCCACAAGGCATAAACCCATTTAAAAAACCGACTAAAAAAGGTGAATTAAACTTTCTTTTATATTTAGATAAAAAGTTAGGTATTTTTATGCTAAATTTTCTAAATAACTTAAATCCAGATATGTTTAAACCCATTATAACCATAAATAATCCTGCAAAGATTTGGATAAAGGCTTTGGCAGTAATAGAAAGAGAAAATACAGAGCCAATACCGCCAATTAGACCACCTAAAATGGAATAAGACAGTACTCTACCTAAGTTATATAGCAGAGAGGGAGTTATGGATTCTAATTTACTTTTGCTTTCTTTAGCAAAGGACAAGCTTTGAGAAATCATTATTCCACCGCACATACCAACACAGTGAATAGATGTAAAAATTCCTACAACAAAAAGGAATGCGTATGAAGCATTATTAAGTTTAGACTCCATATCAAAACCACTAGTTCTTAAACCAAGAGTAAAAATAACAAATATTATTATAAGTATCCCTATAAAGCCTAAATTACTAGAAGATTCTGTGGAATATCCTATTTTTCTAATAAGTTTTTTAATGTCTTCAATATTACAAAGTTTACTATCATAATCAATTTCAAGAGTTTCTTTGGTGTAATCAGCTTTAGCATTTTTAACACCATTTATCTTTTTTATAGAGTTTTCAATTCTTTTTTCGCATGAAGTACAAGTCATATCATATACTTTAATTTTTTCTCTCTTAATACTCATAAAAGTCCTCCTAAATATTCATTAAAAAAAGTATATGAAATAAATGTGTTATTTTTATGAAGATAAAACACAACATATTAAAAATAATGATTATATACATAATCATTAGAGAATTAGGGGAAATTAATATTGATTTGTATTAAGAGATTAAAATAAAGGAGAGATAAATATGTATAATAAAATTAAATTACCATATGCCTTCGATGCATTAGAACCATATATAGATGAAGAAACAGTAAGGACACACTATGAAAAACATCTTAACACGTATGAAACAAATTTAAATAAGGCATTGGAAGGATATGAAGAATATACAAAAGGAAAGACACTAGATCAATTAATTAAGGATATAGAAGATCTACCAGAAGAAATAAGACCAGCAGTTGTAAACAATGGTGGAGGTGTGTCAAATCATAATTTATATTTTTCAATTCTTTCACCAAATCCTAAAAAAGAACCAACAGGAAAATTGCTTGATGAAATAAATAAGACTTTTGGAAGCTTGGAAAACTTAAAAGAAGAATTGACTAATGCATCTATAACACAATTCGGATCAGGATATGGATTTTTAGTTAAAGATAAAGATGGGAAATTATCAATAGTAAAAAGAGTTAATCAAAATTCACCAGTAATGGATAATCTTATTCCTATATTAACAATAGATGTATGGGAGCATGCATATTATCTAAAGTACAAAAATCTAAGAGCAGATTATGTGAAGAATATATGGAATGTAATAGATTGGGAAAAAGTTCAAGGTCTTTATGAAGATTGCCACAACATTTAAGTAAAAAACTGTCGCAGAGCAACCCAAAATATAAATGAAAAATTAATGAAAAAACTCCCGTAGGAGTTTTTAAAATTAAATTATTTTTAGTAATTTAGAACAAAATTACATTAATAATTAGTTGCTATTAATTTTTGATTTAGTTGTCCTTGCGGCAGTATTTCTATTCTTCTATAAATTTTAGAATTTCATTGTTCACTATTTCTTTTTCTTCAATAAACCCTGCATGTCCGCTGTTTTGTAATGGAATAAGTTTAGACTCTATAATATTTTTATTTATATATTCAGCAAATTCGTATGGACAAACAGTATCATGTACTCCATGAAGTATTAATGTAGGAACTTTAATTTTAGGAATGTCATTAAATAAAGTTTCAGTCTTAAGTGTATTCAAGCATTGAGAAGTAGCCCAAGATGAAGCAGTTAGTGATATATTATTAAACCAATTTAGCATAGGTGGAGAAGTATATTGGAAGAAGAATAAGCCTGAAATATCATTTAGAAGCTTAGGCCTATCATTAATAGACTGATTTATAAAGCCGTCCACCTGCTCTTTAGTATATCCATAAGGCCAATCTTGCATTTGAACCCAACTAGGAGCAGCTGGACTAATTAAGCAAAGTTTTGATACTTTATAATTGTTATATTTAGATAAGTATCTTATACATAGAGCTCCACCCATGGAATGTCCAACTAAAGTTACTTTATCTAGTTTAAGAACATCAATTACTTTTTTTATATCAGCAGCCATAGAATCATAGTCATAACCAGAATAAGGTCTATCAGATTCACCAAATCCTCTCAGGTCAACAGCAACACATCTAAATCCTTTATCGGGGAAAAAATTCAACTGATATTCATAGATATTGTGATTTAATGGCCATCCATGAATAAATAGTATGGTTTTTTCAGCATCAGGGTTTAGATCCTCCAATAATATTCTAGAATCATCACTTATTTTAACAAAGTATTTCATAAAACTCTCCTATATAAATTTTATCTATAGCAATATATTCAAGTGGTAATAAACCTGTTAACAGATAGTAATAATTGTGGATAAAAGAAAACTTAAATTAATGAATATTATTAAAGATGTAGAGAAAATATAAAATGAGAAAATAATAAATTTTATAAATATAAAGGGGAAATTAGTTGATGAAAATATATAATGTAAGCCAATATGGGACTTTAAAATCATGCATAATTTGCTATCCAGTAAATTTTAAAATAAATAATAAAAGCAGTGAGTATTATAACAAAATAAATTATGATTTACTTTATAGCCAATATAATAAATTTATAAATACATTAAGCAAAAATAATATAAGCTTATATTTTATTGATATTAATAAAAATGCGACTCAACAAGTGTTTACCCAAGATATTGGATTTGTAATAAATGATGTATTATTTATAAGTAATATGAAAGAAAATGACAGGAAAATTGAAACGGATTCTTTTAAATCTTTTGTGAAAGAAAATAACATTAAGCATTATGAAATGAGTAATATTATGGAAGGTGGGGATATAATTAAATATGATAATGTTATTTTCGTAGGAATAAGTGACAGAACAACAATAGAAGCTGCAAATGAACTTCAAGAAGTATTGATAAATATGAATTTCAAATATAAAGTAATTCCTATATACTTTGATACGAGTAAAATACATTTAGATTGTGTATTTAATATTTTAGATAAGGGAAGTGCAGTTATATCACCTTATATTTATGATAAAAAGGTAATAGAAAAATATATAAAAAACTTATACGAAATATCAAAGAAAGATGCAGATGAATTAGGAACTAATTATATATATTTAGGTAATAAAAAGATATTAAGCAGTAATAGAAATGTTACTGAATATTTAAAAAAAGAAGGATATGAAGTAGAATTTATAGATTATGGTGAAATAATAAAAGCAAAAGGAAGTTTAGGATGCTCATGTATGTTTACCTTGAGAGAGTAATATAAAGTATTATTTATATTAACAAAAACATATTTCATGAATATAATATAATAAAATTTTATGGAGTGATTATATGTTAAGTCGTGAAAAATATGTTGATTTATCTCTAGAACTACATTTATTTTACACAAAGATTATGAGGGATCATGCTATTTTTTTAGAAGCAGGATTTCCACAAAAGAATACTAAACTTTCAAAAGAAGCAGATGAATATAAAGTACAATTTGAAAAATATCTGATAGATATAATTAAATTAAGCAAAGGGATAGTTAAAGAAGATATATTAGAATCCAAAGAACTTTATACTGAATATACATTAAATGCTGAAAATAAAACACAATATTATACAGGTATAGAAATAAACCCAAAAATAACTGATATGCAGTCAAAGATAAAATCTAAAAATAATGAAATAAATGAAAGAACAATAAATAACATAAGAAAATTTAATAGTAGAGTTATAAAATTACTAGATGATTTTATAGATTTTAAAAGCAGGATTTTAGATGAGATACTAAGTTGTATGCTTTTCTCCTCAAACTATCCTACATTTGTTGAACATTTAATACATGAAGCAAAATTATATCGTTCATATATATATTCAATTGAGAATAATGAAGACATTAAGGAAAAAAATATAAAAGAAACTCAGTTATTTTGGAATCATATTATGATGGAGCATGCATTATTTATTAGAGGATTACTTGATCCATCAGAAGGCAATTT
The DNA here is from genome assembly GCF_001010885.1 of Clostridium sp. C8. Taxonomy (NCBI): domain Bacteria; kingdom Bacillati; phylum Bacillota; class Clostridia; order Eubacteriales; family Clostridiaceae; genus Clostridium; species Clostridium sp. C8. The sequence goes on from NZ_LBMX01000058.1 coordinate 30,600, forward strand.
AATAAACTCATCAAATAATTTTGTAAAGATATATAATGATTTAATTGAAGAAGCAAAGCATATGAATGAATCTAGTATATTAGATTTAACAGAAAATACTTTGAAGGAGACAAAGAAATTAAGAGATTTCAAGGAAGCTGGTGTTGAAGGAATAGAAGAATGTAAGATAAAATCAATAATATTACCGCTTTTAGCTGACCATGTATTAAGAGAAGCTAATCATTATATACGATTATTAAAAAAATACGAAAATAAACGTCTAAAATAATAAAAACATATTTAAAATAAAAATAAACAGTGTATATAAAAATACCTAAAAACGAAGAATTATATAAATCTCTTGAAAATTACTGTGGTGATATATAAAATTAGTATATAGAAGCTGTAATATTTTTCAAAACAAAATTAATGATGAGAAAATGAAAGAATGAAGAAATTATTATATCAGTCTTAGAAACTACACAGTAGTTTCATCCTAAACTGTGAACTGTGAATTACGAATTGTTAATTGAATAATAGGGGTATAGGTATGAGGAAAGAAATAAAGAAAACTACAGGTGGAGTAATAGTTGCAGCAAAGAGAATATCAGAAAAGCCATTATTAAAGATAGGCTCTATTACTGTAATAAAGAGGGTCGTGTTAACATTTCAACAAGTTGGAATCTCACCAATTGTAGTAGTTACAGGACATGAATCAGAAAAGATCGAGCATGACTTAGCTGATTATGGAGTTATATTTTTAAAAAATGAAAATTATGAAGGCTCAGAAATGCTTGATTCTGTAAAAATAGGTTTAAGTTTTTTACAAGATAAGTGTGAACAGGTAATTTTTAGCCCAGGTAATATTCCTATGTTTACTCCAAAAACTATTCAAAAAATGATAGAATTAGAAGAAAAACTGGTTTCACCATCATATAACGGAAAATCTGGACATCCTTTATTAATAGCATGTGATTTAATACCTAAAATTTTAAAATATAATGGTGATATGGGGCTGAGAGGTGCTATTAATAATATTGGAGTTGAAAGATATTGGATGAATGTAGAAGATGAAGGAATATTTCGCAATACAGATGATATTGAAAAACTAGATGAACTTTTAAAAGAACATAATCAAAATATATTACATCCTTTTGTTAGAATAAGTATTGAAAATGAAACACTATTTTTTAATTCAAGGACAAAGTTACTTTTATTATTAATTCAAGAAAAACATTCTGTAAGAAGTGCATGTAATCATATTGCATTATCATATGGTAAGGCGTGGAATATGATAAACAAATTAGAAGAAGAGCTAGGTTATTCAGTTGTTCAAAGGCAGCATGGTGGGAAAAACGGTGGAAAAACTTTATTAACAAAAGAAGGAATTGAATTTTTAGAAAAATATCAAAAATTTGAAGATAATGTTCGCAAATATGCACAAAGTGAATTTAATAAATGTTTTAAATTTTAAATTATATAAAGCAAGTTCTTTTTAGAAAGAATTTGATGATTTACAACCTCTGTTTTATAATTAAGATAGTAAATAATTACTAAATTATTATAATGCTGGAGGTTTTATCTTTACCTTGAATACTAATAGTATTATATTGGGTAATCACTAAATAAAAAATTAAAATATATGGGAGGGTATTATGGGAAATATAAGTGAATCTATAAAGAAAAAAGATCATGATGCTAAAGTAAGTGGGCGTGCGATGTATGTTGATGATCATAAAATGGAAGATATGCTATATGGAAGGATACTTAGATCGTCAAAAGCCAAAGCTCGTATAATTAATATCATTAAACCAGATTTACCAGAAGGGTATTTCATTGTAGATAAAAATGATGTAACTGGTAAAAATAAAGTTCATATTGTGCTTGATGATACTCCAGTTTTTGCAGAAGACACAGTAGAGTATATTGGCGATCCAATTTTAATGGTTGTAGGGGAAAATTTAAAAGAAGTTGAAAGAATACTAAATGAAATTATTGTTGTATATGAAGAATTAGAGCCTATTTTAGATATGCAAAAATCTGATACTATATTCTTTAATTATAATTATGAAAAGGGTGATATTCAAAAGGCGTTAAAAGAAGCTGATAACGTTTTTATAGAAACTTTTCAAACGGGTCATCAAGAACAAGCTTACCTTGAAACCCAAGGGATGATTGCTTACCCTAATAATGGACGTATGGTTGTTAGAGGTTCAATGCAATGTCCATATTATATTTATAGAGCAATTGCTATGGCCTTGGGGTATGAGGAAAAAGATATACAAGTAATTCAAGATGTTACTGGTGGAGGCTTTGGAGGCAAAGAGGGTTACCCATCAATACTTGCCTGTCAAACAGCAGTAGCAGCCAAAAAGGTTAATAAACCAGTAAAAGTTGTATTTGATAGAAGAGAAGATATGGAATTTACTTCTAAGAGACATCCATCTTTATCTACTTATAAAGTTGCAGTTAAAGATGGAAAAGTTACAGGAATGGATATCGATGTTATGTATAATAGTGGCGCATATACTACACTTACTCCTGTAGTGTTACAAAGAGGATTAATATGCTCAAGTGGTGTATATAATATAGAAAATTTATGTGTTGCTGGACGAGCTGTGAAAACCAATACTATTCCTAATGGTGCATTCCGTGGATTTGGAGCTCCTCAAACATTTTTTGCTGTAGAAATGATGATGGATCATGTTGCAAAGAAATTGGAAAAGGATCCACTTGAATTCAAAGCACAACATATTGTTAAGCAAGGTGATGCAACTTCAACTAGTGGCAAATATCATTTCCATGTGCCTTTGCCAGAAATGATTGATAGAATAGATACTATTACTGATTATCGTAATAAAACTAAGTTATATAAAAATCAAACAGGAAGATATCGTAAGGGAATTGGAATGTCTCTATTTTTCCATGGATGCGGTTTCACTGGAAGTGGAGAGAGAGATTTAATTAAAGCTGTTGCTAAGTTAAGAAAAAATTCAGATGATACTGTAGAAATATTAACTGCTAATACAGATATGGGACAAGGAATTAAAACAACTTTTAGCAAGATAGTTGCAAAGACTCTTGGAATTCCTAATGAAAGAGTAATCGTAGAAAACCCTGATACCGATCAAGTTCCAGATTCAGGTCCAACAGCAGCAAGCCGTTCTTTGATGGTAGTTGGAGAATTACTTAGACGTGCTGCGGAAAGACTTAAGAAAGAATGGAAATCTGGAGAGCAACAATTAATAGAAGAGCATTATGTTCATCCTGATTTCTTAATACCATTTAGTATTGAAAAATTCAGAGGTGATGCTTACCCAGATTATGCTTGGGGAGTAAACGTTGTAGAAGTAGAGGTTGATACACTTACTGCTACTCAAAAAGTACTTGGAGCTTGGGGAGTATATGATGTTGGAGTGCCTATTGATATGAATATAATACAAGGACAAATGCAAGGCGGATTTTTACAAGGAATTGGTTATGCATCTATGGAAAATATATCATACAATTCAGAAGGTAGAATACGTAATAATAGCTTCAGTGATTATATAATACCAACAGCAGTAGACGTTCCAAATCTTATAACAGAAGTCATGAATAATCCATATATTGAAGGTCCATTTGGAGCAAAAGGTGCTGGTGAGCTTCCAACTGTTGGTCCAGCAGCAGCATATATACAAGCGCTTGAAAATGCTATTAATACAGATGTTAATAAGATTCCATTTACAGCAGAAGATACTATGAAAGTTTTACAGGAGGTGCTTAAATAATGATAAAATTTATTCTTAATGGAAAAGAAGTGACTTCAAATGCAAAAGGTAATGAACGCTTACTTGATGTACTTAGAAATGATTTAAGTATTACAGGGGTAAAATGTGGATGTAAAGAAGGAGAATGTGGAGCTTGCTCAGTTATTCTTGATGGAAGATTAGCTAATAGTTGTATGGTAGCTATGGGAAGTATAGATGGAAGTACAGTAACAACTATTGAGGGGTATAGTGAAACAGAGAGATATAAAGTTTTAGATAAGGCATATGCATCAGTTAGTGCAGTACAATGTGGATTTTGTATTCCAGGTATGATACTTGCATCAGAATGTATATTAGCTAAGAATCCAAATCCAACAGAAGAGGAAATTCGTGATGGAATATCAGGAAATCTCTGTAGGTGTACTGGTTATAATGCTATAGTTAATGCTATTGGTATTGCAGCTAAGGAGGGAAAAGGATTATGGTAAACGGATATAATGTAAGCTCCTTAAAAGATGCTTTAGATATACTTGCAAGAGAAGAAGTTACTCCATATAGTGGTGGTACAGATTTAATGATTGAATCAAAAGAAGATGCAACATATTTATTTCTTAATAAAATACCTGAACTAAAAAAAATTGTAGAAGATGATGAATATATCTATATTGGAGCGGCTTGTACTTTTACAGATATAATTGAAAGTAATCTAACGCCTAAAATTTTGAAAGAAGCAGTTTCACAAATTGCGGCACCAGCAATAAGAAATTTTGGAACTGTTGGAGGAAATATATGTAATGGTTCACCAAAGGGCGATAGTGCATTAATATTTGTTGCTACAGACTCAAAGTTAAAGCTTGCAAGTAATAAAGGAGAGCGAATAATCCCTATTAATGAATTTTTCTTAGGAAGAAAGAAAACAGCCCTTCAATCTGATGAGATATTAGTTGAAATTATTATGAAAAAGACAGGAATTGATAACTATTACTTTACAAAAGTAGGTCCAAGAAATGCACTAGCAATTTCTAGGGTATCTTTTGCAGGGGTTCTTGACATTACTAATAATAAAATAAATAATTGTAGCACAGCTTTTGGTGCAGTTAGTGATGTTATTATAAGAAGAGCAGATATTGATGAAATGCTTATAGGTAAAACTATTGAAGAAGCAAAAAATATAAAGGAAGAATACTTATCAGCTTATGATAAGGCTATTGTTCCTATTAGAGGGAGAGTTTCAGCAGACTATAGAAAAACAGTGTGCATGAATTTACTTAAAGACTTTCTTAAAAGCAATGGAATTTAGAAAACTTATTAATATATAAATTTAATTATGTATTTAAATAAATAATATATGTTAAATTCAAAATCAAAAAAAGCTAAAATATCCTTGATAAGATGAATTTTAAACCTATTCATCTTAGAGAGGATATTTTGCTTCAAAGATGAATAAAAACCTCAGCTATATCTATATATTTACAAATGAGGAAAATATAATATATAATATATATAGTATACAAAAATATAAAATATTTATAAATATACAGTTTAAAGGAGGCCTTATGAATATATTACTAGTTGAGGATGACTTAATTCAGAGTACTTATTTTAAAAAGATTGTAGAAATGAAGTACATTGATGTGCGGGTATATGAAGCAGAATCTGCCAAAGAATCAATGAGAATTATAGAAAAAGTAGATATAGATATATTTTTTCTAGACATTAAATTGAAAGGAATTTCAGGATTAGAATTAGCAGAAAATATTAGAAAAATTGTAAAATATGAATTATCCCCAATAGTGTTTATAAGTGGGCAAATTGGATATATAATAGATGCCTTAAAAAAAGTTAATTGTCATGACTTTATAACAAAACCATATCATATAGATGATGTAGCCAAAATAATTGATAAATTTTTAAGACATAAGAATAAAGTAACTAATGAAAATTATACTAATTTTAAGACTAGAGATGGAATAGAAATAAATATTAATAAGAAAGAAATAATATTTATAGAATATTATTTAAAAAAATGTATTATGCATACTAGAGTTGGAAAATACAATATAAAATCAAATGGATTAGAAAAACTAATCACTGAAATAAACTATAAAAATATTATAAGAACGCATAAGTCATTTGCAGTAAACTTAGACTATTTAAAGGAAATAAGAAAAGTAAAACCAAAATTATGGGAGATAAGTTTTAAAAATTATAATGAAAAAGCTGACTTAAGTTATAATTATAAAGATAATATTGAGGGAATAAAATAATAATTAGTAAAATAAAAAAATAGAAAAATAGAAAAAATTAGATTTAAAAGGAAGAAGTTATTTAAATAATTCCTTTTAATCTTTATTTTTTGCATTTAAATATAAAGCTCACATATAAATATAATTATTTAGTATAATATTATAAATTAGAATTTACTTAATTAGAAGTTATATATAATAAAATAAATGAACATAGTGAATAAATTATTTAGTTTTTTATAATTTAAAATTATTCTAAAACAAATATATGTAGAAAGAGGGTTTAGAAAAATGAAGAAAAATAAAAAAGGAATAATTTATATAGCTATAATAGCTATAGTTATTTGTATAGCTGTAGTTATTAGATTTAATTACAATAAAGAAGGAAGATTTAATAGCAAAAAAATAGTAGCAAAAATGCTAACAAGTAGCATTGAATATGGGCCACTAGAATTTCAAGATTATATATATTTTCCATCAAAATTTAAGTTTTCAGATGAGTTAAATAGTAACCCTGTGGGGACGGTAGAGCCTAAGAATATGAATTTCATTATTTATCTTTTTATGAACCATAAAATAGTTACTGATAAAACAGATTCTAGCAATACACATATAAGAACTTTAGGAGATGATTCGAGGTTTTATTCAAAATCAGAATTTTTAGAAAATGCTAATTTAGCTAATGAAGCTTTTGAAAAATACTCTAGATTTGCTTTGTGTGGAGTCAATGCTAAAGAAATGGAAGATATACAAATTGACAAAGATATTTTAATAAAGTTAGAAGAAAGATATGGAGAAATTAAATATAATAAAGAAGATTTTGATAAGGCAAATAAAATTTATTATATTTATGCAAATTACTTAAATACCCAAGATTCGGAATTTATAGGATGTATAATGGATTACCAAGGAAATTTATATTATGGTAATTTGAGCAATAAAATAGATAAAAGTTTAGCTGCTCTAATTAATAAGTTAATATATTAAGATAAAAAATAAGACTTAAAAGG
>NZ_LBMX01000059.1:0-44925 GCF_001010885.1 Clostridium sp. C8
ACAATATTTTAAAACAGAGCCAAAAATAAAAGAGAATTGAGGATGGGAGTAGTAAAATAATGGAGAAATCAAAAAAGAAAATTAGAAGATACTTAGTTGGAGCCTTAGCTCTAAGTATATTATTAAGTAATTTCAAAATTGTTTTTGCAGAAACTATTTCAGAAGAAAATAATCAAAGTGAAAAGTGGAAATTAAAATGGTCAGATGAATTTAATGAAGATAGCTTAAATATGGACAATTGGACCTATGAGATAGGCAATTGGATATTAGATGAAAATGGGAATAAAGTATCACAAGGGTGGGGAAATAATGAAGCTCAATATTATACTCAAGGAGAAAATCTTTCTATAAAGGATGGAAATTTAGTAATTACTGCAAAAAAGGTGGATAAAGAAAAAGAGAAGTACGATAATTGTAATTACACATCAACAAGAATTAAAACAGAAGATAAAGTAACTGCTAAATATGGAAGGATAGAAGCTAGAATTAAAATGCCAAAAGGAAATGGAATATGGCCGGCCTTTTGGATGATGCCTAATGATGATAAGTATGGTGTATGGGCAGCTTCTGGAGAAATAGATATAATGGAGGCAAAAGGAAGAATTCCTAATGAGGTTAATGGAACAATACATTATGGAGGAATATGGCCAAATAATAGATATAGTGGATCTCATTATAGATTTGAAGAAGGTACAGATATAACAGATTTTCATGATTATGCAATTGAATGGGAGCCAGGAGAAATTAGATGGTATGTTGATAATGAATTATATCAAGTACAAGATAATTGGAATACTTACGGCAAAAATGAAGATCTTAAATATTCTTTTCCAGCGCCATTTGATCAAGACTTTTATATTATTTTAAATTTAGCAATTGGTGGGAATTATGATGGAGGCATACTTCCAGAAAATGATTTTAGTTCAGCTGAAATGCTAGTTGATTATGTAAGAGTATATGATAAAGCTGATGGATATGAATACAAAGACCCTAAAGAACCAAACATAGAAAAAGGTGAATTGCCGGAAGGCTCAAAGGAAGCTATAGATGGTAATTATATATACGATACAAATTATGAGAATGGATTTAATAAAATAATAAATGGAGATGAAGCTTTTTCCAATACATGGAACTTATTAACTCTAAAGCAATTTGGTGGAGAAGCATCTATATCTACAGATAAATTAGATAATACTACCTTTGCTAAAGTAGATATTAGTAAACCAGGATCAGAAGTTCATTCGATTCAGTTAATTCAATATATAACTTTAGCAAAAGGAAGGACTTACAAACTATCGTATGATGCTAAAGCTTCTTCTAACAGAAATATTTCTGTTAAAGCATCGGGAGGAGAAGAAAGAGGGTGGACAACATATTCTAATGTTTATTCAGATTCATTAACAAATGATGTAAGTCATTTTGAACATGTATTTACAATGGCACAAAACTCAGATGTAAAAGCAAGACTAGAGTTTAATGTTGGAACTTCTAATCCATCTGTATGGATAGGAAATGTAAAAGTTGAAGAGTTTGAAGAAAGCATAGATTATAATGCACCTAAAAAGCCATTAAGTGACGGTAATCATATTTATAACGGGACTTTTGATAGGGGATTAGTTGATAGAAAAACTTATTGGAACTTATCAGGTGATGCAAACTATTTTGTTCCTGAGAGTAGTAGAGATTTATGTATAGATGTAAAAAATAATACTAATAATTATGAAGATGTAGTTTTAAATCAAAAAGGAATAATGCTAGTTGGAGAAGCAAACCATACTTTAACTTTTAATGCAAAAGCAGATAAAGATAGAGATATAAAATTAGTAATGAAAGATAGTAATGGTGATAATGTATTAGAAAAAACAATATCATTAGAAAAGGAATTGAAAGAGTATAATTTAGAATTTAAATTTAATACTAGCGGTATAGATAATAATGGAACAATAGAATTTTTATTAGGAGGAATTGAATCTCAAATAAGCATTGATAATATAGAACTTAAATGTGATGGATTACATGAACCACCTAAGGATATAGAAAAATTCTTAATAAAAAATGGTGATTTCAAAAATGGACTTGAAGGATGGAAAGCTTGGAATTGGGAAAAAAATGATGATTTTATAAATGATATTAAAGTAAAAGATGGAAAAGCAGTTATAGAAGTGCCTAAGGTAGGCGAAACAGGAGATGCTTCTCAAACTTGGGGAGTACAGTTTAAACAAACAGATTTATTATTAAATAAAGATGTAGAATATGAACTTTCTTTTAATATAAGCTCAAGTATAGATAGAGAGTTAGAAGTTGTATTACAAAATTCAGGATACTATAGGGTTTTCGAAAATAAAATATCAGTATCTCCTGAAGTGAAGGAACACAAATATACATTTAAAGCAACAGGAACCGAAGCTGTTGAATTAAACTTTTTATTAGGTAAATTTGGAGATTATAATACTCATGAAGTATCTATAGATAATGTAGTATTAAAAGTTGAAGGAGCCTTGGAAGAAAATCCTGAAGATAATGTAGTTAAATTCCCATTAAGTAATGGAAAGTTTGATAATGGGCTTGAAGGTTGGAAAGCATGGAATTGGATTAAGAATGATAATTTTATTTCTGATGTAAAAGTAGAAAATGGCGAAGCCATAATACCAATACCAGAACTTAAAAACAATGGAATAGAAACATGGGCAGTACAATTTAGACAAACCAATTTACCATTGACTAAAGATATAGAATATGAAATATCTTTTGATATAAGATCCAACATAGATAGGGAATTAGAAGTAGTAGTACAGAACTCAGGATATTATAGAGTATTTGAGGATAAAATATCGGTATCACCTGAAGTGAAAAAATACGAGAATACCTTTAAAGCTACAGGAAGTGAAATTGTAGAGTTAAATTTCCTATTAGGTAAATTTGCTGAATATTCTTCACATGAAGTATATATAGATAATGTAGTACTAAAGGTAAAAGGGGCTGAAGAAAATCCAGGAGAGAATCCAGGGGAAAATCCAGGAGAAAACCCAGGGGAAAATCCAGGAGAAAACCCAGGGGAAAACCCAGGAGAGAACCCAGGGGAAAACCCAGGAGAGAATCCAGGAGAGAATCCAGGGGAAAACCCAGGAGAGAATCCAGGAGAGAATCCAAAGAACTCAGGACAAAATTTGGAAAAATCAGGAACTCTACCTGACACAGGAAATGAAACAGTTAATACATCAATAGGAATATCAAGTATAATTTTAGCTTTGGGATTAATTTTAATAAAGAAAAAAAGATAAAAATTATCAAAATGGAGTAGAAATGACTTCTATAGATTAAAGAAAATATTTTGTGAATGTATAAAGCAAGTGAAGACCCTAAAGTTAGTTTTTTATATCTATATAAATAATAAGATGAGAAAAGTTCAGTAACGAATACTGAACTTTTCTTTATAATACTATTCTATTACTTTGTTTTCTAAGTTGTTACGTCTACAATCTAGAGGATTTAGGTTTATGTGATGTACGACTTCAGATTCATTAGGATTCATTATAAACTTATCTAAATGAATTCTTCCTTGGGGAGTATTTGCAACAACCATTACAACTCCATTTTTCTTATATTCAACCCAACTTAAATCTTCGGTAATAACATTATTTAAATCTTCATAAGAAATTAATGCTCTAGAATGTGGGATGCCATATTTATTAGTTAAGATGATAGCTATTGTATTATCATCAAATTTTTCATATTGATTTTGCTGAGATCTTGATACTATTTCTAAATTCACTTTTCTGTTATCTAGCATATTTCCATTAATATGTTTAACAGGAGCTTTAGGATTAGTATTTAAAACAGCTGTTTGAAGACTTTGCTTAACAGGTTTTGTACCTTTTGATTTACGGATATTTTGAATTGTATAGGCATTAAAGTCTTTATGCCATTCAGCAAACCAAGTTCCCATAGATTTAATTCTTTCAACATCATCAGTATCTATTTGGAAAACTAATTCACTTCCATCTTTTTTTAAAACAGTGGCATAAGCAATATGCCCTTTAACATCAAATTTATTTTCAAAAGCTTTATAATTCATTAAATATGCACCTTCCTTCATAATAATAATTTTTAAATAACAAAAAACCCTACAGTAAGAGTAAGGTTTTGGTTGCGGGAGCAGGACTTGAACCTACGACCTTTGGGTTATGAGCCCAACGAGCTGCCAACTGCTCCATCCCGCGATATTAAATACATATAAGTTTTGCTAACTTGTATCCTTAGTATATGCTTAATAAGGCTCAATGTCAAAGCTGTATAACATCATATTATGGCATAGGATCACAAGAGGTATCTTAGAATGTCATATGATATCAAATACTACCAAATGAGAGGAAGTATTTTAAAACATAATATTTTTAATGATACTTAATAAGTGTATAATAATATCATATAGATAGTATATAACTGTTAGTATTGTATATCATTTAAGAATTTATAGCTTAAAAGTAAGGGGTAGAAAATATATGGAAGATAATAATGTTTTATTTAAAGTAAAAGAACAACTTGCAAAGGATTATAATTGCAAGACTGAAGAGTTTAATAATAATAAAAATATAATTACAGAACTTAAGATAATGGAAGGTAGAAGAAAATATAGTAATGATAAGGAAATATTAAAGATACTTATAATTAATGGAAAGGCAGTTATATCTGCAGACGATTGTATTAAAGATTGGTGTATTGAAAACTTATCTAAAATTCCTGGAGAATGGATGTTTTTATATTCAGTTCTAAGAAGAATAGATAAAAAGTTAAATGAATTTGGTTATGAAATAGAAAATACACATCACTATTATTTGCCGAATAATACCAATGATATAGATGTTAATGATTTCAAATTGAAATGGTATGAAAAAGATGATATATTGCAATTTAAAGGTGATGATAGATTTGATGAAGCCTTTGCTTTTAATAATAATTATCCGGATATATTAGCAGTTGCAGCTATAGATGATAATGGAAATATTTTAGGTATGGCAGGTGCTAGTAAGGATTCAGATATTATGTGGCAAATTGGAGTAAATGTTTTACCAGTAGCTAAGGGTAAAAAGATTGGAAGTATAATAGTACAAGCTTTAAAAAATGAAATATTAAGAAGAGGAAAGATACCTTTTTATGGTACTATCGAATCTCATATAATTTCACAGAAAGTTGCATTAAAGGCAGGTTTTTATCCAACTTTTGCAGAAATAAAAGTAAGAAAATTAAAAAATGAAAAATAATAACTCTATAAAATAATGTACTAAAAAATCATCTTTTAGGAAGAATATAATTAAGCATTACTTTTGAAAGGATGATTTATATGAATAAAGAAGAATTAACATATTATAAAAACAAACTTAACCAAGAAAAAAAGAGAATAACAGATCTTATTAATCAATTGGATAGTAATGGGATGACTAAGTTTAATGCAGAAGTTGCAAGTGAATTATCATTTTATGATAATCATCCATCTGATATAGCAAGTGAAACCTTTGAAGTTGAGAAAGGCAGAGCGCTTGAAGCAAATGAGATGTCATTATTAGATAAGATAGATGATGCGTTAAAAGCTATAGATGAGGGAAGTTATGGTAAATGTAAAACCTGTGGGAAAGATATAGATAAAGGTAGATTAGAGTTTTTACCATATGCATTAAATTGCATTGATTGTGAAGATGTTATTAGTACAATAAAAACTTATAATTCTAATAAAAGAGTAGTAGAAGAAAGTGTAATTGGACACCCATTTGGTCATAAATCAAAATATGGTGATAAAGATGAAATAGGATTTGATGAAGAAGATAGTTATCAATCAGTTGGAAGGTTTAATGAAATAAGAAATTCTTCAGAATATGAATATGATTATGATGATGATACTTATGTTGAAGAAGTTGAAAAAATAAGTAATGAGCAATATAAAAATCAACTACCTAATTAAATTTTATTAGAAATATAGAAATTTTATATATTAAAAAAATAGCAGCTAATTTTGACAATATAAAAAATAGCAGCTATTTTTTTAATTTTAAATAAAACAATAGAATATATTTTAAATATCATCTACTTTTAAGTCTTTATAATAATACTTCCTATCTCTATCAGTAATAGGTCTTAATACTTTACAGGGATTTCCTACAGCTACTACATTTTTAGGGATATCTTTTGTAACAACACTACCAGCACCTATTACAGAATTTTCTCCAATAGTTACTCCAGGTAAAATAACAACATTACTTCCTATCCAAACATTGTCTTCTATTTTAACTGGAAAAGAAAATTGTTCACCATTTTTTCTTAAGTCAGGATGAACAGGATGCCCAGTTGCGGAGATTGTAACATTTGGTGCAAACATAACATTATTACCTATAAATATATTAATATCGTCAACTAATACAAGGTTAAAGTTAGCATAAAAGTTATCTCCAATAAATGTACGATTACCATAAGCAACTCGTAAAGGTGGTTCAATCCATATATTTTTACCAACATGTCCAAATAACCTTTTCAAGATTTCATTTCTTTTATCTTCTTCACTTGGGCGGGTAAGATTATAATCATAAACTAGCTCCTTTCCATAAAGGCGTTCTTGTGGGAGCCCTTCTTCTAAATCTGTATAAATTTGTCCATTTTGCATTCGTTCTCTTATTCCCATTTTTAAACCTCTCTAAATTATAATAATTTTAACTATATATTGATATTAAAATTTTAACATATAATAATTTTTCATAGAATGTAATATTATATTTAATAATATAATAACTAGAAATTTTTATGAAAAAATTCTGGAACCTGTTTACAAATTAATATAATAAGCATATGATATAAGTAGTAAGTAGTAAGTAGTAAGTAATAAGTAAGTTGCATATGATTTACTTATTATAAGGAAAATAATTATAAAAAAGAGGGGAAATTTATGAGAAATTTGAAATTATCTCAAAGTTATTCAATGATTGCGTTAAATGCACAAGATAGTATTCATATGACAACAATTAAAAAAGTATCACTTCATTGCATTGCAGCAGCAGTTGTTCTAGAATCTTATTTAAATGGTGATTTTACAGAAATTAATGAGAAACTATTATTAGAAAAATCATATATAGAAAATCCTAATATTACTTTATATCAGGAAGCAGTTTTCAAACCTCTTTTTAATAAGAAAGATGTTATATGTGAGGATTTAAAATGGTGGTTATCTAAAGCGTCGAACTTAGGTAATAAATCTCTAAAGAAACTTGAAGTTACTATGGCAGATTTCTTAAAGGGATATAACCATATGGAAGAGATACCAAGTTTATTAGGTTGTGATATATATTACAAAACAGCAGGACTTTCATTAAGGGAATATAGAAGTGATATAGATGAATATTCTAAAATAATTGAATTTCTTAGAGCAGAGGTTCTAGAAGATGGAACTTTAAGTGAGGAAAATATGCTTATGTTGTGGCTTCTTAGAGAAAGTGGATATATGCAAGATGTTTTTTCTAAAGGAGACTTAGAAATAGTAGATAAAAGAATGCATAAATTGATTATAAATAATAAGATGATAAAAAAGCTTTATGATGTTCATATTTACCATGGAGTTGAAATGGCTGTAAAGGGATTTTTAAATTTGAAAAAAAATGCAATGAAAACCCCTACAGGAATAGGAATAAATTTTGTATTTCCTATTATAGAGAGATCCCAATCTATTTTCATTGATACAGAAGAATGGCTTCCTAAAGCAAGCCAAAGATTAGAAGATGTAAAAAAAAGACTTCAGGAAAATGGACATAATTATATAATTATACGTGAAGGAGCTGTGCCTTTAATTAAAATAGATAATATTATTTATGAGGCTATACCTGAAGCTATTCAAGGTAGAATACCTATTCATGGGGTACGACTTAGAAGATATCCTATTTAAAGGAGTTGTATAATTAATGTCTAGACAACGATCTATGGAAAAAATACTAGAATCTGAATATGTATCAATTGGAGAACTTGTAAAGATTACTAATTCAAGATATAGTACACTTAAATACTATACTGAAGAAGGTATGATACCTTTTGAGCAAGAAGAAGAGAATTTAACAAGAAGATTTAAACGTGAAGATACAGTTAAAATAATTGAAGAAATTAAGGAATTAAAGAATAAGGGATATAGTATTCCTGAAATTAAAGAGTTAATAATTAAATAAATACAAAAATATTACAGGTTAATAAGTTAGAGGAGTAAATATATTGAAGAATAATATAGAGAAAACTTGTCCAATTTGCGGGGCGATTATGAAAGAGTATAATTTTGCATATGATAACAACCAATATGGAAAGAAATATTATAAGTGTGAAGAATGTGGTCATAAAGAAAACACAATGAATTAATTTCAATTCTTTTACATTAAAAATAATATATAAATTTAAATATAAAAAATAGGTATGTGTATTTGGCACATACCTATTTTTGTGCATTAATCATTAAATGCTATTAAAATTAGAATTATTTGAGGGATATTTATTAAAAATCATATTAAATATATATGATGATAAGTAACAGTATAGTGAGATTCCAACAAAAATTGTGAAGAATATAGAAAAAGGATAAATAAGATTCATAACAATAAATAAAATACCAAGTAAAGATATGATAAGACTATATGGTAAGTGTTTCATTGATAGTAAAAATGATAGTTTTAATGATTTAATAATAGAAATATCAGCTTTACTTATTGTTGGAAAAACATAAGGAATAACTAGAAGAAAAATAATAATAAAAAATGCAATTACTATCATAGCAAAATATCCTAAAGCAGATTGGAATCTTGGCCAAAATATTGAATTGATAGCAAGAACTAATGATGAAATTAAAATTATTAACCAAAGTATAGTTGATTTTTTAAAATTATCTTTAAAAGCTTTAAAATAATCTTTTATAATACTTCCTTCAGATTCATTTGCTAAGTTAAGCGAAACAGAATAAAGGGCTTTTGTTGAAGCTCCTATAGTAAATAATGGAAGACTAGAAAAGATCCATAAAAAATTTAGTATTATTAGTTCTGAAACTCTTCCCATAAATCTAAACAGCATATTATCTACGCTAAAAAATTTTCCCATAGCTATCCTCCTAAAATAATAATATTAAAATTTTATAATAACTTTGTATTCTATAAAATCATAATACAATATGATTTTATAGAATACAAAGGGCTAAAGGAAGTTTTATAAATATGTATATTAAATAATAAAAAAGTACATTAAAGTATAAAATTATTATATTTATAATAAGGGTAATACTTAGGAGGGGTTGTGTATGAGTTATAGAAGATGTTTTAAAATGAAGCTTAATGAAGGTTGTGCAGAAGAGTATAAAATTAGACATAACAATCTTTGGGATGAAATGAAGGATATGATACATAAATATGGAGGAGAAAACTATTCTATATTTTTAGATGAAGAAACTAATTTTCTATATGGATATATAGAACTTAAAGATTTAGAGCTTTGGAGTAAAAGTGCTAGTACAGATATTTGTAAAAAATGGTGGACTTATATGGCAGATATAATGGAAACAAATGAAGATAATAGTCCTATATCAATAGATTTAAAAGAAATGTTTTATTTAAAATAGTTAAATGCTATTTATTTTTAATTTTGAAGAGTGAACAGTGATAAAAGATGTAAAGTTGAAAAGGTTTAACAAAAAGTGAATGAAATAAAAATATTATACATTTTTATTATTTGAGTACTTTTATAAAATTAGAGTATAAGAAAAAATATAATTTTTTATATTTAAAAAAGGAGAAATATATGGTGTATGAATATTTTCATAAAAAAATTCCAACAAATAAAATTACAAAACCATTAATAGAAGAAATAAAAATTTATGTAGATGAAATATTAAAAGAAGAAATACCACAAATATCATATAAGTCATATATGTCTTTTTATAAGAATGGTATTAGAAGAGAATTTGAAGATATCTACTTTAGCAGACGTAAGCAGCTATCGGCTTTAGGATTATATTTGCAATTTAAAGATTCAGAAGAAGAAGAGGATTTAGAAAAGGTCGTTAATTATTTTAATGAATTATTGTGGTCTATATCTAATGAATTTAGTTGGTGCTTAGCAGCACATTTAAAATATGATGAAGTTGGATTTGCGGAAGAGCCAGATAAGATAATAGATTTATTTTCTGCAGAGACTGCACAAGCATTAAGTGAACTGTTAATAATCCATGAAGATAAAATAGATAAATCTCTTAAAGCTCATATAAAAAAGAGAATAAATGAAAGAGTTATAGAACCATTTTTAAATAATACTTGGACTTGGGAAAAGCAAACTCATAACTGGAATGCAGTATGTTCTGGATGCATAGGAATAGTTGGATTATTAATAGCCGATGAGAGTAAGCAAAAGGAAATTATATATAAAGTAGAAAAAGCTTTAAAATACTATCTTTTAGGATTTGGAGATGATGGTGCATCACTAGAAGGTGTAGGATATTGGACTTATGGATTTGGATATTACAATTATTATAAAGCATTAAAAGGAGAAATCTTTGATGAAAATTATAATAAGGTAAAAACAATAGCTAACTTTCCTAATATAATTCAAATTAGTGAAAATAAATTCGTTCCATTTTCTGATGTTCCTGTTAATATGTCAGTTGCAACAGGATTATTATCATATTTATATAAAAACTATAATATTAAAGTTCCGTTTGTTACTAAAATAAGTTCACTTGACTTTGATCAATGCTTTAGATGGGCACATTTAAGTAGAAATTTATGGTGGACAACAGAAGAAGTATTTAATAAAAAACCTTCTGATTCAGTAGAATTTTTAGAAGATGCTCAATGGATGGTACTTAGGAAAGATAAAATAACCTTTGCTATAAAAGGCGGTAATAATGATGAACCACATAATCATAATGATTTAGGAAGTTTTATAGTGGCTGTTAATGGCAATATGGTTTTAACAGATTTAGGGGCTGGATTATATACTGCAGGATATTTTGGAGAAGAAAGATATTCATATGATCAAACAAGGTCCTATTGGCATTCAGTTCCTCTTATAAACAACTTAGAGCAGATTGTTGGAACTGAGAAATGTGAAATATTAAATAAAAAAATAAGCAGTAGTAATGTTGAACTTGAGTTAGATCTGACTTATGCATATCCTAAAGAATTAATAAATTCGTGCATTAGAGAAGTTATGTATAAGAAGGATATTTTAAGTATTAAAGATAAGTTTAAATCCAGTAACAACATATTAATAAATGAAGGCTTTATTAGCTCAATACCTTCTAAATTAATTAATGAAGGCAAAATAATGTGGGAAATAAATAATGATAAATTAATATTAGAATATAATCCTGATACATTTAAGTATTCTTTAGAAGAGAAAAAAGTAATAAATCATTATAATCAAATAAATGTTATTTATAGAAGTAATCTAATTTCTAAAGAAGATGTACAATCTATGGAAGAAAAATTTAATATTTATATAAGTTATGATAAGGATTCAACAGTTAATTAAAAAGTATAAGTGATTAATAGTATTTAAATACATTTATTATTTTAGTAATTCATAAAAAATAACATAGTTAAAGAGAGGTAAATAACATGAATAATAATTGGAAAAAAGAAGCATTAAATTTTATTATAGAAAAAACAGAAGTTAATAATAGAAAAATAGGAGTTAATTTTCCACATGCATCACATGATGGGAAATATAAATTAGAAAATGAACAGTGGTGGACTGCTGGCTTTTGGCCAGGATTATTGTGGAAGGTGTATTCACAAACAAATGATGATTCATTAAAAATAACAGCAGAACAATGTGAAGAAAAGATGGATCGTTTACTTACTAATACAGAATGTATAGATCATGATATGGGATTCATGTGGACACTAACTAGTTTAGCTAATTACAAATTAACTGGAAATAAGGAGTCGAGGAGACGTGCATTACTTGCAGCAAATTTGTTATCAGCAAGATTTAACACAGAAGGAAATTATATTAGAGCCTGGAATGCATGGATTGGAAGAAAAGATAATAGTGGCGTTGCAATAATAGATTGTTTGATGAATCTACCGCTATTATATTGGGCATCAGAAGAAACTGGTGATCCGAGGTTTAAACATATTGCAAAAAGACACGTTAACATGGTTTTAGAACATTTTATAAGAGAAGATGGATCAGTTCAACATATGGTAGTGTTTGATTCTGAAACAGGAGAAGTTGTAGAAAAACTTGGAGGACAAGGCTTTGCACCAAATAGTGCTTGGGCAAGAGGATGTGCTTGGGCTGTATATGGATTAACACTTTCTTATAAATATACAAAGGATATAAAAATATTAAATGCAGCAAAGAAAACAGCACATTATTTTATATCAAACTTACAAGATAATAAATGTCCAGTTTGGGATTTTAGAGTTCCAGAAGATGGAGAAAAGAAATATAGATATCCAGATTCTTCAGCAGGAGCAATAGCAGCGTGTGGATTATTATTACTATCTAAGTATGCTGGAGAATTTGAGGATTATATATATAAGAATGCAGGTGAAGAAATACTAAAAGCTTTATATATAGAATGTTCAAGTAAGGATAATGAAAAGGAAGAAGGATTAATTATGAATGGAACAGGACACTTCCCAGAACAAACTAATTTAGATGTTCCATTAATATATGGAGATTACTATTTTGTTGAAGGTATATCTATATTGAATGGCGATGAACTACTATTTTGGTAAACTAATAAAAAATAAATATAAATTTTATATTAATTGGGAGGAAAACTTATGCAAAGAAACAGTATTTTAACTAGGCTTAATGATTTGGGTGTTGTAGCAGTAGTACGAGGAAGTAGTAAGGAAGTAGGAGTAAATATATCACAGGCTTGCATAAGAGGTGAAGTAAAAGCAATTGAAGTCACTTATACAAATAAATTTGCCAATGAAATAATATCAGATTTAAGTAATAAGTATTCAGAAGATACATCTGTATTAATTGGTGCAGGAACTGTTTTAGATTCAGAAACAGCAAGACAAGCTATTATAGCAGGAGCAAAATTTATTGTATCTCCATCTTTTAGTGAAGAGACAGCAAAACTTTGTAATAGATATCAAATACCATATATACCAGGGGTCATGACTATAGCTGAGATAGTTAAAGCTTATGAAAGTGGGGTAGATGTAGTAAAGGTATTTCCAGGTAGTGTTCTTGGAACAAAGTTTATATGCGCATTAAAAGGACCATTACCTTATGCTAATGTTATGGTAACAGGTGGAGTTGGCTTAAATAACATATCTGAGTGGCTTAAGGCAGGTGCTAACATGATAGGAATTGGTGGAGAATTAAATACTCTTGGTGAAGCTGGTAACTATGATGAAATAACTAAAATTTGCAGCCAATATACTGACAAATTAAAGGATTTAAGAGGAAATTAATATGAAGGTAGCAGGATTTGGAGAAATTATGCTTCGCTTATCTACTAATAGAGGAAATAGAATTAGCCAAGCCAATAATTTTAATGCCAATTATGGTGGCGGCGAAGCAAATGTTTTAATATCTTTATCTAATTTTGGAATTGACACTAGTTTTATAACAAGACTTTCTAGTAATTATATTGGAGACTCAATTATTTCATACTTGAATAGTAAATCAATAGATACAAAAAATATAACTAGAGTTAATAAAAGGACGGGAATATATTTTTTGGAAATAGGAAGTGGTAATAGGGTATCTAAAGTCATTTATGATAGAGAAAATTCAGCTTTTAGCACTCTTAAGTATGGAGATATTAATATTGATGAAGCTTTAGAAGGGATAGATATATTTCATTTTTCAGGCATAACTTTAGCATTATCACCTGACATAAGAAAAATTGTAAAGGATATTTTAGTAAAATGTAAAGAAAAAAACATATTAGTTAGTTACGATTCAAATTATAGAGCAAAATTATGGTCATTAGAAGAAGCTAGAAAAGCTACTTTAGATATTCTACCATATGTAAATATTTTGTCATTTGGAGTTTTAGATGCAGAAAATATTTTAAATATGAAATGTGATATAGAAAATAAACATGATAAGCTTAAATATTATTATACTGAACTTGAAGAAATTTATCCAAATATAATTCACATGTTTTCATCTTTTAGAGATATAGAATCTTCTTCAATTAACTATCTTCAATGTAATTATTTTAATAATGGTACATTATACAAATCTAATATTTTGAAAATAGATGATATTGTAGATAGAGTTGGAGGCGGAGATGCTTTAACTGCAGGAGCTTTATATGGAATTATAAAAAGTAAAGATGGAAATTATATAAGTAATTTTGCAAACTCAGCATCTGTTTTAAAGCATAGTATTTTTGGAGATGCAAATTGTGTGGATGTTGATGAAATAGAAAGCATTATGAGAAATGAAGGAACAAAAATTCAAAGATGATAATTAATTAAAGGAGATATTAATTATGAGTAAGAGCATTTTTTTTAGTCAAAATAAAAAATTTTTTATGGATGATATAGAAGGTATATGTGAATATGTAAGCAAAAATTACATGAATGAATTTAAGGATATTCTTGCTGTAGCTGATGATGTTGTCAATAAAAAGTTTTTATTTAATTTAAGATGGGATATGGAAAGAACAGTTGTACCAGAAGTATTTAATGATGAAATTAACTGGCTTCATATGCCGGAGGATGATCCTGAATGGATATATCAATTTAATAGACATAGATTTTGGATTTGTCTTGGTCAAGCATATGTGATGACAAAAGATGAAAAATATGCAAAAGCATTTGTTGAGCAAATGACTCATTGGATTAAAAATGTAAAACTTGAAGATGAAAGAAATGCTCTTGCATGGAGAACTATAGAAGCAGGATTAAGATTAGAGTATTGGTTAAAAGCAATTATGTACTTTAAAGATAGTTCTCATTTAACTGAAGAAGTTTTTGAAATCTTTGAAGCATCAGTAAAAGAACATGCAGAATTTTTAATGGGAATATATGATACCTTTAGATTAGTTAGTAACTGGGGAGTACTTCAAAATCATGGATTATTTATAGCTGGAGTTATGCTTTCAGAATCAGAAAGAACTGCTGAATATAGAAAAGAAGCCTTAAAAAGACTGGCAGAGGAAATAGAAATCCAAGTTTATGCTGATGGTGTTCATTGGGAACAATCACCAATGTATCATAATGAAGTAGCACACTGCTATTTAGATGTAAAAATATTATGTGATAGAAATAATATTGAATTACCAGAAGTGATAGAAAGAAAATTATATAGTATGGCATATGGAACATTTTATCATAAAAAGCCAGATCATCATGAAATTATGATGGGAGACAGCGATGATATAGATGTTAGAGATATAATTACTAAGGCAGCATATTCATATAAAGATGGAGTTTTGAAATTTGGTGGGTATGATGAGTTTGATTTTGATTGTATATGGGATTTAGGAATTGAAGCTGCAAAAGAATATATAAAAATTGATAAGTGTCTACCAAAAGAAACTGCTATTGAACTTAAGGAAAGTGGAAATTACTATCTTCATTCGGATTGGAGTAAGGATGAAAACTTCTTCCATTTTTATTGTGGTACTTTAGGTGCTGGTCATGGACACTCAGATAAACTTCATATAGATTTATTTGCAAATGGTGAAGATATATTAGTTGATTCAGGTAGATATACTTACGTAGATAAGCCAGATAGATATGAATTTAAAGATCCAAGCGCTCATAATACAACAACGGTTGATGAAGAAGATTTCATAGTTTGTGTTGATCCTTGGGGTTGTAGCAAATTAGCAAGATCCATAAATCAAAAAATGGTAAAAAGTGATGAGTATGATTATGTTGAAGGTGGTCATTTAGGATATTATGATATTAAAGGTGGAGGAGTATTTGTAAATCGTAGAATTATATATATAAAACCTGATATATATGTAATTGTTGATGAATTCTATGCAGGTTCAAAGCATAAGTATAATCAATATTTCCATTTCAATAATACAGGCAAGCTTTCTAAGGAATCTAATAATGAGGTTAATCATGTTAGTGAAAAAAATTATACAGATTTATGCTTTTTAGCAAATAATATTGATTTGAATATAAAAGAAACAAGGTATTCAAAACATTATAACGAATATGAGATAAAAGAAACCTTGGTAACAGAAGTTTCAGCAGATGGATTTGCATCCATTATAACTGTTATATCAACTAACTCAAAAGAAAATTATGAAAAAGTAAAAGTACAGAAATTAAAGGTTAAATCTAATTTTAAAGGAATAATTTTTGAAGATAAGCTTATAGAGGCTATAAATATTGAAAAGGGCCACAAGAAATATACAGTGGTAGTTGCTCATCAGGATTATGCTTCACCTACAGATAGCTTTAATGCGGATGGGTGCATAGGGTTTGGACAAGTAGTAGTATTTAATAGACATAAGAATGAAGAAAGAATAGGAAAAGTTCTAGTATATTAGAAATGTATTCAATAAAAGTAACATTGCATTAGCCAAATTTAATGCAATGTTATTTTCTATTTCAGTAAATGTTTTCAAGAGGTGAAAAAAATGATAAAATATAAATAATAATATGTAAAGTAATGGTTTCTAATAATATATAAGAGGTAGATGAAGAATTATGAAAAATACTAATATATCATACAAAACAATAATGTTTAGGGTAACCTCGATAATGATAGGATTAACAGCAATAATAACTATATTAATTTTATATGGATGTTTATATACATTTAGTTACATATTAAATGAGAAAATAACTAGTACAACAACTTCAAATTTAAAAATAGTAAGTAAGAACATAGAAAATAGAGTTGATGAGATAATTCAACTAGCTAAATGGTGTAGCATCAATAATCAAGTGTCATCCTATGTAGGTAGTACATCAAGTAATATTAATAGCAGTGTAAGTTTAAATACATACTACAGAGTAAAAGAAGAATTAAACAATTCAAGATCAAGCAGATATGTGGATAGATTAATAATTAGTAATCCAGAGGGAATATTACTGCAAATAATTACTGATACATCAGCGGGAAGTCTAACGGATGGGAGAATTAGTAAGGAAGTTCCATATTTTGATGAATTATTTAATGAAAGAGGATTCAAATGGATAGGCTTAAAAGAAGATGCATTTAAAAAGGATTTAAGTGCAGATAAAATTATACCTATTATTAGACCAATTTATAGTTATTATGATAATAGTTCAGTTGGATGGGTATATATTTCAATTAATACAGAAATTATTACAGATTTTTTAGATAGTTATAATTTAAATAAAGGTGATGAGATTTTTATATCCATAGGGGGGAAAATTTATAAGTATATAGAAAATAAATTGCTTTTAGTAGATTTAGATAAATATGAAAAAACTGATGTTGTTGAAAATAATAAAATTATTACTTATAAATCAAAGGATAGTTCAAATAAAGACGTAAATTATATTTGGTATAAGTCAGATTTAGATGGATGGGCAGTAGGACAAGCTCTTAAAAAAAGTAATTTTTCTATAGAAAAATCATTATTTATTCCACTTTCAATATTAATAATAGTGTTATTATTTTCTCTTGCGGGTATATTAACTTATATATTAAATGAAATGATTAGTAAACCTGTTAGAAAAATTAATAATAAGGTAGCAAGAATATCAATGGGGGATTTCTCAATAGATTATTCTATTGAGAGGCAAGATGAAATAGGAACAATAGGAAGAGGTATTAATATTTTGTCTGAAAAGATAACAGATTTAATATCTTCTAAAGTAGAATATGAAAAACAAAAAAAAGATTTAGAGTTTAAGATGCTTCAGAGTCAGATAAATCCACATTTTCTATATAACACTCTTAATTCTATTAAGTGGATGGCAACTATTCAAAATGTTACAGGAATACCAGAAATGACATCAGCTTTAGCTAAATTATTAAAAAATATTTCAAAGGGTACAGATCAAATAATATCTATAGAAGAAGAAATAAACTTATTAAATGAATATATAACAATTCAAAAATATAGATATGGAGGGGCACTTAAGGTTATATATAATGTTGAAGATGAAAAAATTTATTTAAGCAAAATAATAAAATTTACTTTGCAGCCAATGGTAGAAAATGCAATATTTCATGGAATTGAGCCTAAGGGAAATGAAGGAGTAATTAATATATCATTTAATCTATTTGAAGAAGATAAAGTGAAAATTGAAATAAAAGATAATGGGATAGGAATATCAGATGACAAGATAAAAAAGATACTTAGTGGAGATAATAGCCTGGATAAAAAATCTTTTAATAATATAGGAATAAAAAATGTTAATGACAGAATAAAATTAACCTTTGGAAATGAATACGGGATTAAGATAGCAAGTGTTTTAAATGAATATACAAGTATAATAATAGTAATTCCATACGATAAAGTTAAAAAGTAAAGACATAACTTTAGGAGGAGTGAGAGGTATGTATAAATTATTAATAGTGGATGATGAACCTCTAGTTCAAGTAGGTGTAAAATCTATGATTAGTTGGGACAAGTTCGATATAGATGTAATTGGAATGGCATCTAATGGAGAACAAGCAATAAAAATAATGGATAATAGCTTTCCGGATATTATAATTACAGATGTAAAAATGCCAATAATGGGTGGAATAGAACTTATACAATATTGTAGAGAAAATTATTCAAAGCAACCTGTTTTTATAATTTTGACAAGCTACGAAGATTTTAAAATTGCAAAAACAGCTATAAAGTATAATGTAAATGATTATTTAGTGAAGCTTGAATTAACACCACAAGTTTTGGAAGGCTCTATAGAAAATTCCATTAAGGAATTAAAAAAGAGAGAAAAAGAAAATATTAATTTAGAGAGTAGTAATGATAAGCAAGACATAAGTAGTTTAAAAGAAAGATTTTTTATAAAGTTACTGTATAACTTATTTGAAGAAAATAAGTTGATATATGAAGAAACTACACAGTTAAATCTTGATTTAGAAAAAAAGAAGTTTATAACTTGTTTTTGTGATATAAGCTCTAATTCAAAGGAAGAATTAGATAGGGATAAATTATTAAATATTTATATGTGTACCTTTAATATGATAAAACAAATTTCTATTAAATACTTAAAATCATTTAATGTATTTCTTGATGCAAATCATTTTGCAATTATATGTTATTTTGAAGACGAAGAAGATCTTAATATAAGAAATACAGTTAAAAGAGCTATGTATAATATTTCAGAATCAGTTAAGAATTATTTTAATGTAAGTATAAAAATTGGAATAGGTAATGTTTATGATAAGTTGGAGCTGATTTCGAATTCATTTCAAGAAGCTAGATATGCTTACAATTTGCAAAGTACAAATGAAGATATAAGAGTTTATTCAAAGTTAGAAGATAATTATGAAGATAGATTTAATATAAAT
Source organism: Clostridium sp. C8 (assembly GCF_001010885.1). NCBI lineage: Bacteria > Bacillati > Bacillota > Clostridia > Eubacteriales > Clostridiaceae > Clostridium > Clostridium sp. C8. The sequence continues at coordinate 19,450 of NZ_LBMX01000059.1, forward strand.
TTATTTAGGGATGATTTAAGAAGATCTTTTGAAGAATATGATTCCGAAAGATTAGATAAAATATTTTGCAATATAATAGATTGGTTAAACTCATCGCATAATGAATATTTAAAAGCAATAGATTGTGCATGTAATATATTATATATATCGTTAAATTTATTACCCGATGGGACAGACTGTATAAATGATATGTTTTCAAGTGAAATAGAAGGATATAGAAGTATATATAAAAAGAAGAATGTTATAGAAATAGTTCAATGGATATCCTTATTAAGGGATAGGTTATGTGAATATATTGATTTTAGAAAGAGAAATTATAAACATCATATAGTTACTCAAGTTAAAAAATATATTAATGATAATTTAGAAGAAAAAATTTATTTAAATGAAACTGCCAGTATACATAATATAAGCCCTAGTTACCTAAGCTTAATATTCAAAAAGGATTGTAATATGGGATTTTCTGAATATGTGAATCAAATGAAAATAAACAAAGCAAAAGAACTATTAATTAAAGAAAATCATAAGGTTTATGAAGTTTCTGATAAATTAGGGTTTGAAAGTGCATTTTATTTTAGTAAAGTATTTAAAAAAATAACAGGATACTCACCAAAGGAATATATAAAAATTATGACATAGAGAATTAAAATATCGTCTATATAAAGATATGGACGATATTTTTATATAAAAAATATAAACTTAGAAGTGAAAAGTGAATGAAATAAAAAAATAATACATGAAAAACTTAATAAAATATTTAGAAAAAACAACAATGAAAAGGTTAACAAAAAAGTGAATGAAATAAAAAGATTATCCATTTATAAGCAAACACTAAATTAATATAATAAAATTGTAAATTGAATCAATGAAAAGTGAGGGGAATGAATTATGAAAACTAAAAAAATTATTTCTGTCCTTCTAACATTAGCAGTAGCTAGTAGTGTTTTTATAGGTTGTGGAAGTAAAAAAGACACTAAGACAGAAGGAAATACATCTGGTGAAAAAGTTACATTAAAAATGTCAGTCTGGGATAAAGATAAAGTAGCTTATTTGCAACCTGTAATAGATGCATATAAGGCCAAAAATGAAAATGTTAATATTGAATTAGTTGATATTTCTTCAGCAGAATATCAAGACAAGTTATCAGTTATGTTATCAGGTGGTTCTGATGACATAGATATTATAACAGTTAAAGATACACCAGGTTATACATCAATGGTAAATAAAGGACAATTAGAGCCACTTACTAGTTATATTGAAAAGGATAAAGTCAATTTAAATCTTTATTCAGGAACAACTGAACAAATGACAATAGATAACGAATTATATTCACTTCCATTTAGAAGTGACTTCTGGGTTCTATACTATAACAAAGATCTTTTTGATAAGGCAGGAGTAGAGTATCCAACTAATGATATGACATGGAAACAATACGAAGCTCTTGCAAGAAAAATGACTTCAGGCTCTGGAGCGGAAGCAGTTTATGGCAGCCACTATCATACTTGGAGATCTACAGTACAATTACCAGCAGTATTAGATGGTAAGAATTCAATTATACAAGAAGATTATTCATTCTTGAAACCTTTCTATGAGATGGTATTAGGAATGCAAAAAGATAAAGTTGTTATGGATTACGGCTCATTAAAGACTGGAAGCATACATTATTCAGGAGTATTTGAAAATGAGCAAATTGCAATGTTACCAATGGGATCATGGTATATTGGAACTGTAATAGCTAGTCATGATAAAGGTACAGCTGATATGAACTGGGGAATAGTTAAATATCCTCATGCAGATGGAGTAGAACCAGGTACAACAGTTGGTACAATAACATCATTAGGTATTAACTCTAAATCTTCAAAGAAAGATGCAGCTTGGGATTTTATAAAATTCTTTAGTGGTGAAGAAGGAGCTAAGGTTGTAGCTGATAGCGGAACTTTACCAGCAATTAAAACTGATACTATAGTAGATACTATTGCAGGAACAAAGGGTTTCCCTACAGATGCAAATAGTAAAGAAGCACTAAATACAGTTAAAACATATTTAGAAATGCCAGTAGATAGTAAATCAGCTTTAATAGAAATAATATTAAATGAAGAACATGACCTTATAATGACAGGTAGTGTAGATATAGATGCAGGATTAAAAGAAATGGCAAATCGTGTTAAGGAAGAATTAAATAAGTAGAAATTATTAATAAAGAAATAAGGGGGCTTTAAAAAGCTCCCTCCTAAATAAAAAATAAAATATCTTAAGGGGGATATGCCCAAGAAAGGCAGGTTTGTTATGGAGTTAAAAGTGAATCAAGAAACAAAGCAAAAAATATCACATAAAATAAATAAAAAGCAGATGAAAAAGAATCTAACTGCTTATTCGTTTATCCTTCCTAATTTTTTAGGTTTTGCAATCTTTACATTGATTCCAGTTATATTTGCATTTATACTATCTTTTTTAAATTGGGATGGAGCTAATCCTATAAGTTTTGCAGGTTTAGATAATTTTAAAAGACTTATAACAGATACAACATTTAAAATAGCACTGAAGAATACAGTAGTGTACTCAATTGCTACAGTTCCATTAACTTTAGTAGCATCATTAGGGATTGCAATATTACTAAATAAAAAGATATTTGGACGAAATTTCTTTAGAACAGTATTTTTCTTTCCATACGTAGCATCTCTAGTAGCTGTTGCAGTTGTTTGGAATATGATCTTTAATCCATCAATGGGAGTTGTTAATAGTTTTCTAATGTCTTTAGGAATCACTAATCCACCAGGATGGACATCTTCTACTACATGGGCAATGCCAGTAATAGTTTTCGTTAGTATTTGGAAAAACATGGGATACTATATGGTAATATATTTAGCAGCACTTCAAGGTATTCCAAGAGATTTATATGAAGCGGCAAGTATAGATGGTGCTAACGGATGGCAACAATTTAAAAAGATAACTTTGCCTATGTTAACTCCAACAACTTTCTTTGTTAGTATAATGCTTACTATTTCTTGCTTTAAAGTGTTTGATTTGGTTTATATGATGACTCAAGGTGGACCAGGTAGATCTACAACAGTATTGGTTTCACATATATACAATACGGCATTTAAGGAATTTAGTTATGGTTATTCAAGTGCTATATCTATGGTTTTATTCATGATAGTCTTGATAGTTACTATAGTTCAATTTAGAGGCGAGAAGAAATGGGTTAGCTATATGTAATACTAATAAAAAGGAGGTAGTTAAAGTGAACATGAAAACCAAAAATACAATTTCAAAGATATTAACATATACACTTTTAATAGCACTAACTATATTAATGCTGGTTCCGTTTGCATGGATGCTATCAGCATCTCTACAATTAAACAAAGATGTATTTAAATTCCCATTTGATTGGATACCTAATAATCCTGTATGGAGCAATTATAAAGAAATATGGACTAAAATACCTTTAGGAAAATTTATTTTTAATACATCAAAATTAACAGTAATAATAACGTTATTACAATTATTTACTAGTAGTTTTGCAGCATATGCTTTTGCAAAATTGGACTTTAAATATAGAGATAAGATATTCTTGTGCTATGTAGCAACAATAGCAGTTCCATGGCAAGTATATATGGTACCTCAATTTATTATGATGAGAGAATTGAATCTAAGTGATACTCACTTTGCTTTAATACTATTACAAGCATTTTCAGCATTTGGAGTTTTCTTAATAAGGCAATTCTACATGAGTATTCCAAATGAATTACTTGAAGCAGCAAGAATAGATGGATATAGTGAATATAAAATTTATTATAAAATAATGCTTCCTTTAGCTAAACCAGCATTATCAACATTAACTATTTTTACATTTGTTAGTGTATGGAATGATTTTATGGGGCCATTAATTTATATAAACTCAGAGGCTAAAAAAACTATTCAAGTAGGTTTAAGAATGTTTATAAGTCAATATTCAGCAGAATATTCTCTTATTATGGCAGCATCGCTTATTGCTTTAATACCAGTACTTATTATTTTCCTAGCTTTACAAAGATTCTTTGTTGAAGGTGTAGCATCATCTGGATTAAAGGGATAATAAAATTATTATAAAAATCAAGATCTTATTAAATATTATTATAGAATGATATTTAATAAGATTTTTTAGCCTATACTTCATAGAATATTTTTCTAAATTATATTGACATTTATTATTAAAAGGAATAATATAAATAAAAAGTTAAATTTGTTGAAAGGAAGAGTAAATATCTATAAGTATCTTTAGCGAGTGAAGGATGGTGGAAGCTTCATGAGAACATGATATTGAAAGACATCCTGGAGAAGCTTATCTGAAACTAATTAGGATAAGACGTGTTCTAGCGTTAATAGATTGAGATAACTTTAATATCATTTTATTAAGTTAAATTAGGATGGCACCGTGAACAGAGCTTTCACTCCTATAGGGAGTGAGGGCTTTTTATATTTTGGGGGGAATTATATCAAAATTAACCTAGGAATAATTTTTTGTAATTTCCTTTCTTCAGTTTTCAAGTGGACATATGTAAGTTTGAGTTGACTTGGAGTGAAGTGACGGAATAAGTAAATTTACGTATGTCCGCTTTTTATACTTAAAGAAGGCCGCTTTAAGTATATATCTTAATTATTAAATTTAATTTATGATTAAAAGTTAATAAGGGTGGTACCACGGTAATTTATCGTCCCTTGAGTAAAGTAATACTCAAGGGATTTATTTTTTTATTAATATAAAAATATAAATTTAAAAGGAGTGTTGTTTATGGAGAGAATTTTAATTACAAATGTTAGCAATTTTCAGGAAAAAGAAATAAAAATAGAAGGTTGGGTTTATAGAATAAGAAAGCTGAAAAATATTACTTTTTTAGTTATAAAAGATAGATCTGGTTTAATACAATGTATATTTGATAATGAAGTTAGAGATTTAAATACACTAAAAATTGAATCTGTAATATCTGTTGTTGGGATAGTAAAAAGTAGTAATAATTCATTACACCCATGTGAAATAATAGGAAATGAATTTCATATAATAAGTGAAGCACAAGAATTGCCAATAAAAATAAATAAAAAAGAACTGAATATTAATTTAGATACAATATTGAATAATAGAATTCTTAGCTTAAGACACGAAAAGACTAATTCTATATTTAAGATACAAAATATAATAGTACAGAGTTTTAGAGAATTCTTAATTAAAAATGATTTTACAGAAATATTTACTCCTAAAATTGTAGCGGAGGGTACCGAGGGAGGAACAGAATTATTTAAAGTAGATTATTTTGGTAAAACTGCATATTTAGCACAAAGTCCTCAATTTTATAAGCAAATGATGGTAGGAGCTGGATTTGAAAGAGTATTTGAAGTTGCACATGTTTATAGAGCAGAGGAGCACAATACAAGTAGACATTTAAATGAATATGTGAGCATGGACTTAGAAATGGGGTTTATTAATGATGAGTTTGATATAGTTAATTTAGAAGAGAAGTTAATAAAATATATGTTAAAATCATTAGAAGAAAAGGCAAAGAGATATTTAGAAATATTGAAAGTTGAAGTTCCAAGAATAGAAAATAGCATTCCAAGAATGGACTTTTCTGAGGCCATAAGTGTATTAAGAGAGGTTTATGGCAAAGAAAATTTGGAAGATGATTTAGATCCAGAATCAGAAAAGCTTATATGTAGTTATGTAAAAGAAAAATTTAACTGTGACTTTATTTTTCTAGTGAATTATCCAATAAAAAAGAGAGCTATGTATACAATGCCTTTTAAGGAGGGCGGAAGTAGAAGTTTTGACTTACTTTTTAAAGGCGTAGAAATTACTAGTGGAGGAGAAAGAATTAATAATTATAATATGCTTATAGAAAGTATAAAGAATAAGGGATTAAATCCAGAACATTATGAGAATTATACTGATATTTTTAAATATGGCATGCCAAAGCATGGAGGGCTAGCAATAGGACTAGAAAGATTTACTGCTCGATTATTGTCATTAGAAAATGTTAGAGAAGCCTCTTTTATAACTAGAGATAGAACTAGAATTACTCCATAAAAACCAGAAATCAAATAAGGCTACCTATAATAAAGATAGCCTTATTTGTTACATTATTTACAAAAATCTGTTAACTTAGTATTATCCTGGACATCCATTAATGCTTCGCCAAATCTTTGATAATGTACAACTTCTCTTTCTCTTAAGAAACCTAATATTTTTTTTATTTCAGCATCATCTGTTAAGTTCATTAACCATTCATAAGTTGCTCTAGCTTTTTGTTCAGCAACCATATCTTCATGAATGTCTGCGATTACATCACCTTTAGCTTGGATATAAGTAGCAGTCCAAGGGTTTCCAGTAGCATCAGTATAGAAAGTTGCTTTTCCATGATCGGCATAATGCCCATCTAAGCCAGCAGCTTTTATTTGATCTATTGATGCATTTTCCATAATTTGATGAGCCATAGTAGCTATTATTTCTACGTGAGCCATTTCTTCTGTTCCAATATCGGTTAATAATGCTTTAGACTTATTTGTAGGCATTGAAAATCTTTGATTTAAATATCTAAGAGCAGCACTAAGTTCTCCATCAGGACCACCATATTGAGTAATTAGAACTTTAGCCATTTTTAAATCAGTAGATTTTAAGTTAACAGGGTGTTGTAAAGTTTTAACATAGTACCACATTAATTTTTTCCTCCTCTCATATTTTCCCATGGCCATGGGCCTTTAACCCAAGCTTCAGGATCTTGGAAATAAGAAGAGCCAAAATTAGTTAGAGGGCCATATTCTTTTTCATAATCCCAAATTGTCTTTTTTAATTCACAAGAAATTACTTCGAAATCATGTTTTGCTTTTTCAGAAGTCGGGAAATTATCTAAATATAAATTTAGGTCTAGAGCAAAAAATTGTAACTTTCGTATTTTATCTAAATACTCATTTTTATTCATTACTTGTGAACACCTCCAATGTATTTAACATCACAGTAAGGACTATATAAATCTTTGAAAATTGTACCAGCATCAAAGGCATCTTCTATATTAAATAATTTTTCATATGGTTGAAGAGCTACAAATGCTTTAGCATATACTGGAGGGTCGAAAACTTTATATGACTCATGGCAATTTTTAGCTGTATCAGTACATGTTATATTACAATAAAGCTTACTAGGATCTTTTATACAGTCATTACATTTTTCACAATTATCATCATCACGATAATACATAATTAAACATCCTTTCGTTGATTGTCTATATTTATAAACTATGTAGAAAAAAGTAGAAATGTGCCTAAAAGATATAGAAATCCAAAAGTTTTAAAATTTAAATAATGAAAGAATTTAAGTAAATAGGTAAATTCTTATGATAACTATTTTTATTGATTTTAATATTCTATATGATATTATCTAATATATAACGACATATAGAAGGTGATTTTATGGAAAACATAATTTATACAGAATTAACTGGTAAAATAGTTACAAAAGATAATTGTAAATATGAAGAAAGTAGATTATCTTGGAATAGAGCAATTGAAAAGTATCCATTAGTAATTATATATTGTTATAATGAACAGGATATTATAAATGCAATAGTATGGGCTAGAAAAAACTCTATAGAAATAAGAGTAAGATCAGGGGCTCATAGCTACGAGGGATATTCAACTGGTAATGATGTAGCTGTTATAGATATAAGTAAGATGAATGAAATTTATATAGATGAAGAGAATAGTGTTGTAAAAATAGGTGGAGGAGTAAGAAATAGAGAAATATATGAGGCATTAGGAAGTAAAAGTTATGCATTTCCAGGAGGGGGATGCCCGACAGTAGGTGTAGCAGGACTGATACTTGGTGGCGGCTGGGGATATTCTAGTAGATTTCTAGGATTAGCTTGCGATAGCTTAATTGAACTTGAAATGATAAATTATAAAGGGGAAAAACTAATTATTAATGAGCAAGAAAATAGTGATTTATTTTGGGCTTGCAAAGGCAGTGGAGGATGCAATTTTGGAATCATAACATCTATGACCATAAAACTAAAAGAAAAAATAGAAATGGGTACATTAATTTATATAAATTATCCTAATATTAGTACTGAAGATAATATTAAAGTTATTGAAGTTCTCCAAAATTTATATAAGAATTTAGATAGACGAATTAATTTAAAGACTGCAATATATAATTCAGTAGAAAAAGGCAGAGGCGTTAAGCTTACAGGATTATTTTATGGAAATTCTATTGATGCAAGAGAAATACTTAGTCCATTAGAAAATATAACAAATTCAATGGAAATTAAAATAGAAGATATGAGTATATTGGAATGTAATAGATATATTCAAGATAGCCATCCAGACTATGAAAAGTATAAGTCAACTGGTAGATTTATTTATAAGGATTATAATTATACTGAATTAAAAAGACTTATAGAAATAATAGATAATCCGGCTGAAGGAGCAAATTATACTGCTATATCTTTTTATGGAGCAGGTGGAGCCATTTCAGATGTAGATAAGTTAGATACAGCGTATTATTATAGAGATGCTAAGTTTATAATGGGAATTCAATCTGTTTGGGAAGAAGATAAATATGCTGATATAAATAAGGAATGGCTTAAAGAAAACTTCAAAACTATAGAGTTAATGACAGTAGGATCTTTTGTTAATTTCCCTTTACATGAACTGAATAATTATGAAGATGAGTATTATGGAGAAAACATAAGAAGGTTAAAGGAAATTAAAAAGAATTATGATCCGTATAATACATTTAATTATCCTCAAGTTATAAGAAATGAATAATAGAAATTTTACTTATAAGTGTTATAATTATCTATAGATTATAAAGGTTGAATAGGGGATATATATGAAGATTTATTATTTTTCATCAACAGGAAATAGCTTATACATTGCCAAAAGATTAAAGGAAGAACTAAATGAAGATATAGAATTAATATCTATGAGTAAGGCATTGAAAAATAATGATTTTACTTGTGATAATGATGTAGTTGGATTAATTTATCCTATACATTGTGGTTCTTTACCTATAGTAGTTTTGAATTTTTTAAAAGAGTTAAAATTAAAGCAAGATTCATATGTTTTTGCAATTGGTGTATCAGGTGGAGGAGAAGCTAAAAGTAGCTTTGCACATATTAATGAAATTATTAAAGAGACAAATATTTTATCAAATTGTGTTTGTATAAAATATATTTCTAACTATGTTAGAGCAGGTAGAAATCCAAGTGAAGAAAGAGCAATTACAGCAATTAAAAAGAATGAGGAAACTTTAAAAGAGTTTATTAATGAAATTAAGTTAAGGAAGATAAAGAAACTTAATTATAAATTTGGTATAAATAAAATTCTTTATTTTTCATGGAAAAATATATACAAAAGTAAAGATAAAAATTTCAGAGTTAATACTGAATGTATTGGATGTGAAGTTTGTAAAAATGTGTGTCCAGTAAACAACATTATAATGGAAAATAATAAACCTAAGTGGAATGGAAAGTGTACAGATTGTATGGCTTGTATAAATCTATGCCCTAAAAAAGCTATAAATATTGGGAAAAGTACAATAAATAAAAATAGATATAAAAATCCATATATAAATATGAATGAGTTAATGAGTTGATAGATAAAGTATATAGCTAAGAACGATTATGTAAAGACAATATGTTGAAAAAGTGATATAATTGAAAAGTATTATTAAGTGAGGTGATGAAATGAGTAGTATAGCAGGTAAAGGCTGTGAAAGATTAATTCCTACTGAAGAAAAGAAGCCTTTAGAAGAAATTGAGCGTAGCCTTGTTAAAAAATATAGAAAACATATTTGGACTAAGTTTGTAAGGGCAGTCAAGGATTATAACCTTGTAGAAGAAGGAGATAAGATTGCAGTAGCTATTTCAGGTGGTAAAGATTCACTACTTATGGCGAAGTGTTTTCAAGAGCTTAAAAAACATGGACAAATGAATTTTGAATTAGAATTTATAGCAATGGATCCTGGATACCATCCACAGATAAAAGAATTACTTATAGAAAACTGTAATCATCTTGGAATCCCAGTACATATATATGAAGGAAAAGTTTTTGAAGTTATAGATAAGATGGCAAGAGATTATCCATGTTATCTTTGTGCAAGAATGAGGCGAGGGTCTCTTTATAGTAAAGCAAGAGAGCTTGGATGTAATAAGCTTGCATTAGGACATCATTATAATGATGTTATAGAAACAACATTATTAAACGTGCTTTATGCAGGGAATTTTAAAACTATGCTTCCTAAATTTAAAGCAGCAAATTTTGAAGATATGGAACTTATAAGACCCCTTTATTATGTTGAAGAAGATTATATAAAAAGATTTACTAATAATGCAGGAATTTGGCCTTTAAATTGTGCATGTATGGTTGCAGCAGAGAAAATAGGCAATAAGAGATATGAAATAAAAGAATTAGTGAAAGAGCTTAAGAAGAATTTTGATGGAGTAGAGAAATCAATATTTAAAGCTGCCGAAAATGTAAATTTAGATTCCATACTTGGATGGGAAAAAGACGGTATAAAAACTAAGTATTTAGATGTTTATGATGAGTAATAAAATATAGATATATTATTAAAAGATATTATGGTATAAAAACTTATGCCATAATATCTTTTTTTACTTAATTTTTAAAAAATTTATCAGAGTGAATTTTGAATAATTAAAAATAGATTATGAATACTAATAATATAATGGAGGTGAAAAAAATGGCTAAAAAGAATCAAGAGGCAAGCTGGGAAAAGAAAAGATATAAATCTCCAAAGAAAAGTGAAGCTTCTAAAGTACCAGAAGTTAAGTAAAATATAAGGTGATGAAGCTACTTCTAATAATAATTTCACAAAGTAGCTTCTCAAGATTTTATAAAAATAACTAAAATGTATTAAAAAAATAGATAAAATATATTAAAAAAATCTAATTATTTACGATAATATAAAAGAAATAACATTTCAATAAATATACAAAAAGATCTATAATATGCTTTTTTTATTAAAGGATATATGGTATATTTTATTTGTGATTTCAAATAAATAGAAATTATATTTAAAGGAGAAATATTATGGATAGAGAAAGTATTTTATCTATGGATCCTAATATTTTATTAAGCCTGGTAAATATGAAATTAAGAGATTTTTATTCAAATTTATCAGCATTATGTGAAGATATAGATGTAACAGAGGAAGAATTGATAGAGAAATTAAGTTTGATAGGGTATAAATATGAGAAAGAACAAAATCAATTTAAGTAAGCGGGTAGGAGGAAAAATTTATGAAGCTTAAAAATATTAGTAAGTTAGCACTTGGATTAGCAGCAGGTGCGGCTTTAGTTGCTACATTAATAAACGATAATAAAGAAAAATTAGAAAATGAAGTTAAAGTAGAGGACGAAAAAGAAATAGTAGAAGAAGAGAAATAAATAATCTTTTTATGAAAAATATGCTTTGAGAAGGATTAAGAAGGTATGATTAGGGAAAATAGTTATAACAAGGATGTTAGCCCCCTTAACAAAAACAATAAAAATTCTATTGACTTACAAAGTCATAAAGAATTTTTATTAAGCTCAAAAGAATCTTTTGTAAAATCCATTAAAGGACTATTTATTTCTGTAAATAAAGAACAAGATTCAATTATGCTTTATGGAAATAATAAAGAAATCATTGGATACGATGAGGAGTTTATTATATTTACTGTTGATGAGAGTAAAAAATATGTGCACAATGATTATATAAAGATTTTAATTGAAGCAGTAATAAATAATGAAGAAGAAACTGAAGTAAAGATAATAAATGCTTTAGGACAAGAATTATGGATAAGCGTTAAAGGGCAAAGTAAAATAAATAAAAATGGTGAATTCTTAGGCTTTGAAGGATATTTATATAATATAACCAAAGAAAAGGAAGCTCATTTAAAATTAGAGTATATGACTCAATATGACGAACTTACAGGACTAAATAATAGAAAACATTTTAAAGATATAATTGAGGAAGAACTTAAAAATCATACTAAATTGGAATCTAGAGGAGCTTTAATTATAATAGACATAGATAATTTCAAGTTTATAAATGATTCTTATGGGCACAAGTGTGGAGATATATTTTTGAAACGATTTTCAGAGGATTTAAAGAATGCATTTGATGATAATAAACTATTATGTAGATTCGGTGGAGATGAATTTTTGATATTTCTACCATCAATAAATAGTTTAAATGAAATAAAGTACACAACAAGGAAGATTATTGATATATTAAAGAAACCATATAATATAAATAACGATAAAATATATTCTTCATCAAGTATAGGAATATCTGTTTTTCCAGATGATGGCGAAAATTTTGAAGTTCTATTAAAAAATGCTGATGCTGCAATGTATATAGCAAAAGGAAATGGAAAAAATCAATGTCAAATGTTTAATAATAATATATCAAGAGAAATAAATAGAATTTACTCTATTCAAAGAGGTCTTAGAACCGCGTTAGAAAATAATGAAATGTTCGTTGTTTTTCAACCTAAAGTAAGGCTTACTGATGATGAGGTTAATGGATTTGAAGCATTACTTAGATGGAAAAGTAATGAAATAGGATTTGTAAGTCCAGGTGAATTTATTCCTATAGCAGAAAATACTAGGCTTATAATACCAATTGGGAAATTTGTATTAAGAGAAGTGTTTATAAGAGTAAAGTATTTATTATCAGAAGGATATGATAATTTTAAAATAGCAGTTAATTTATCTGAAATACAATTAAGGCAGGGTGATTTGATAGAATATTTTAATTCTTTAATTAAAGAGTTTAATGTTTCACCTAAATACATAGAGGTAGAGATAACAGAAAGTATGATAATGAAATCTGTAGACAGAAATATAGAGTGTTTATTACAAATAAAAGACTTAGGATCATCAATAGCTTTAGATGATTTTGGTACTGGATACTCTTCATTAAATCATTTAACTAAATTACCAATAGATGTCTTAAAAATTGATAGAAGTTTTGTTATTGATATGACTGAAAATGATAAAAGTAGATATATAATTGAAAATATAATACAATTATCTCATAAGCTAGGTATAACAGTTGTAGCTGAAGGTGTTGAAGAAAAAGAGCAAGTAGATTATTTAAAAAGTATAGATTGTGATACTGTTCAGGGTTTTTACTATAGTAAACCAGAAAATTTTGAAAATGTAATTAATATGTTAAATAAGTAGAAAAGCTATTTTATTAAATATTATTAATTATAAAAGATATGCAACTATATATGTAATTTGCTTGGAATTACTAAAAATAAATTGAATGCAAAAAACTCCTATTGGAGTTTTTTTTCATTGTAAAATTGAGGTTTATAAAGTTCAACATATTTAGTATATAATAATTATTATTATATACTAAATATGTTGAAAAATAATATTAAAAAATATATAATCTTAGAGATAACATAACAATTAAAAGGGGGTACATATGAAGAAATCAGTAAATTTAGTTTCAGGAAATATAGTAAATACATTATTAAAGTTATCAATTCCAATACTAGGTACATCATTTATACAAATGGCGTATAATCTTGTCGATATGATGTGGGTAGGAAGAATTGGTAGTGATGCAGTTGCAGCTGTAGGAACAGCTGGTTTTTTTACTTGGTTTGGAAGTTCTCTTGTATTTATATCTAAAATAGGTACGGAAATAGGAGTATCTCAATCCATAGGAAAAGACGATATTAAGGAAAAAAATAAATTTATTTATAATGGTTTATTTATAAATATAATAACAGCAATAATATATATGTGTTTATTAATTATATTTAGAAAACAGTTAATAGGATTCTTTAAGCTAGGAGAAGCAAATATAATAAATATGTCCATAGAATATTTGGTAATAGTTTCTTTTGGAATGATATTTAGTTTCTTAAATCCATTATTTAGTGGTATTTTTAATGCTTCCGGTAGTAGCAAGATTCCATTTTTTATAAATACAGTTGGTTTGATTATTAATATAATATTTGATCCAATATTGATATTTGGATTATTGGGATTTCCAAGACTTGGAGTTATAGGAGCTGCATTGGCAACTGTAGGAGCTCAAGCAATAGTTACATTTATATTTATAATAGCATTTATAAGAAATGGATATAGTTTAACATTAAAAAATAAAAAGTATATAGATAAAAATAATATGAATAAGATATGTAAGCTAGGGATTCCAACTGCACTTCAAAATTGTATGTTTGCATTTTTTGCTATGATAATAGGTAGAATTATCTCAGCATGGGGTCCAACAGCAATTGCAGTTCAAAAAGTTGGTTCGCAAATAGAATCTATATCTTGGATGACTGCAGAAGGCTTTGCTACAGCATTAACTGCTTTTATTGGACAAAATTATGGAGCTAATAAGTGGGATAGAATCTTAAAGGGATATAAAGTAGCAATGAGTATGGCAATAATGGTAGGAATTTTTGCTACCATACTTCTAGTATTTTCAGGAGATAAAGTTTTCTCAGCATTTATACCAGAAGCAGGAATTGTTTCCAAAGGAGCTGTATATCTTAAGATTTTAGGATATTCTCAACTATTTATGTGCATAGAAATAACTACAGCAGGAGCTTTTTCAGGACTAGGTAATACATTAACTCCGTCTTGGGTAAGTATAATTTTTACAGGACTTAGAATACCATTAGCTATGTTATTAAGTAGCATTCCACTACTTGGAATAGATGGAGTTTGGTGGAGCATAAGTGGTACAAGCATAGTAAAAGGGATATTATTATTAGGGTTATTTATTTTTATGGTAATATTACCAAAAAGAAAAAAGTTTTCTCAAGTTGTTGACAATTAATAAAAACTATCATAAAATATTAATAAATTAATAAATAGATTTCCATTGATGAGGAAGAGTATCTATTTTGTAAAGTCAAAGAGAGCCGAAGGTGGTGTGATTTCGGTACTAAAACAAATAGTGAATGGGCCTCTGAGGAGTGATACGAAATTTTTATTAGAGTAGTTGATCCGTAAGTCCTACGATATAAGGAATAGGGTATGTTAGTACCTGATTAAAGAGGCCTTTTAAGGCAATTTAGGTGGCAACGCGGAGAATATCGTCCTATACATTTTTGTATAGGGCGTTTTTTATTTATATCAATAATTAAAGGAGCTGGTAATTATGTTGTGAACAAAAGGAGATTTAAAAAATATAAATTAAATTTATAAAAAAGGAGAATTTAATATGAATAGAAGTATGAATGTAAAAAAAATGACACTAAATGCAATATTAATAGCTATTGGAGCTCTATTACATCAAATTACACCAGCTTTAGGATTACCTATGCAACCAGATTTTGCATTAGCAATGATGTTTATAATTATAATAATAAATAAAGATTATAAGACTACATTAATTTCAAGTATCATACTAGGAATATTAACAGCAATTACTACAAAGTTTCCAGGTGGACAATTACCTAATATCATAGACAAGCTGTTAACAGCCAATATAATATACTTTATATTTAATTTAGTTGGTGAAAAGATATCAGATAATATAAAAATATTACTAGCTCTTAGCTTAGGAACTATATTAAGTGGATTAATATTTTTAGGATCGGCAAGTATATTAGTAGGTTTACCTGGGCCATTCATAAGTTTAATTGTTATTGTAGTAATTCCTGCAGCATTAATGAATATTTTATTAGGAATGATATTATATAAAGCAATTACTATAGCATTAAAAATAACTAATATAGTAGTTGATAAATAAAGTTTAGAGTTGCCTTACGGCAACTCTAAACTTTATTTTTTCATTATTTTATATACCTCAGGAGTATTTTCATCTATGGATTTAAAAATATATCCGTTATTCTTATAGTATTTAATTATCGAAGGAAGAGCTAAAGATGAATTTTTATTTATATAAGAACAATGCATTAGTACTATAACTTTATCATTATCTCCAGCTTTACATGCTTTTTTTATTATATTTTCAGGAGCTGAATTGGCATTAGCACCATCTCCACTATCTACAGTCCAGTCATATATCTTAAAATTATTTTCATGTAATTTTTCAACTAATTTATCTGTTAACTTATAAGATTTATTATTACAACCAAAAGGAAATCTTAAGATATTGTACTTTTTTCCTGTCACTTCAAATAAAGTTTCTTGGCCTTGAAGCATTTCTTGTAAAAAACTATCATCTTCACAGTAAAGTTTGTTTCTATTATGAGAAAAGCTATGAAGACCTATACTGTGGCCCTCATTTTTCATTCTCAAAATAATATCTTCTTGTCCCTTAATTTGACAACCTATAACAAAAAATGTAGCAGGTACATTTTCTTTTTCTAATGTATCTAAGATTTGATTTGTAATCTTACCTCCTGGTCCATCATCAAAGGTTAGATAAACAACTTTTTCCTTTAAATCTTGGCTATCCTCTTTCGCTTTGACATTAGTTATAAAAGATAGCGAAAATATAGTAGTTAAAAAAAATAAAATCAAAAATTTTCTTTGAATTTTAAAACTCATATTATAAATCCTCCTAATAAATTAATACTAGTACTAGTATTCCTAAATTTTTATAATATATGTTTTAAATAATAATCTGCATAATTAAAATAATATAACGGTAATATGCTTATTTAAGTAAACTTTAAAAATTAAAATATATAGTTTTTAATTTTATACAAGTAAAAATATGTTAATAAGTGGAATAATATGATAAAATAAATAATAATTAATGAGTACTATTAAAAAGAAGGCATTGGTGATGATAGTGAAAAAAGAAAGAAACAATAGTATTTTCATATTTACTAACTTATTTATAATCATATTATTAATTAAAAATGGTTTAAATAATCTACCTCCTATATTATTTATAATGACATTTGTTATATTAGTTTTAATATTAAAATTAATATTTACAGATAAAAGGTATAAGAAGATATATAAATTAGCTGAAGCAAATAGAAGAAGATACATAATGGCTATAGATGCTCTTGAAGGTGCAATTTGGGAGTGGAACAGTGAAAGTAAAAAACTCTATATGTCTACAAAAATTAAAGATATTTTAAGAAGTGATGATAATATAGATAGTTTTGAAAAGTGGTATTCTTTTATAGATGAAGAAGAAAGAGAAGATATAAGAATTTTTATTGAAAATATAATTAAAAATAAAATATGTGATAATTTTATTTTAGAATGTTCTTTAAGAAATTCGATAGATAGAAAGATAATAGCTAAAATTCAGGGAAAAGGAATAGAAAAGAAAAATATTTTCTATTTATCAGGATTTATTGTAGATATAACAGAAAGAAAAAAGACAGAAAACATGAATAAGGTTATAGAAAATAAAAATAGATTAGCGATAGAAGGAGCTAAAGACATAGTATTCTGGTGGAATGTCAATCAAAATATAATATCAATTGATAGTAGTATAAAAAAGTATTTAGATATAGAGGGGGAAGGAGATCTAATAATTACTGATACAAGTTGGCAAAACTACATATTGAAAGATGATATAAAAAGATATAATGAACAAATAAAAAAAGTAATGGATTCTAAGAAGGATGAATTTTATTCAATAGAATATAGAATTTTAAGTAAAGACAACAAGCCAGTTTGGCTCCAAAGTAAGGGAAAGAAAAGATTAGAGAAAAATGGTGACTTATTTATACATGGAGCTCTTTCGGATATAACAGAGAGGAAGGAAAAGGAAATTGAAATTAATTATTTAAGTTTCAATGATGAGGTTACAGGAATTCCAAATAGAAGATATTTTGTTAGGGAAGTTACAAAGCGTATAAGACATTATAAAAATGAAAAAATGGCATTTATATTTATAGATTTAGATAATTTTAAATATATAAATGATACATATGGACATGATGCAGGGGATTTATTACTAATTGAATTTACAAAAATAATAAAAAATATGAAGATAGAAGATTCACTTTTTGCTAGATATGGTGGAGATGAATTTGTAATAGTTCAATATAATTTACAAGAAAAACATCAAATTAAATCGATATTAGATAATATAATAAAGAAGCTAAGTAATCCAATAATCATAAATGATAAAGAGGTTTTTTGTACATTAAGTATAGGCGTAAGTATATATCCTATAGATGGGAAGGATATGGCTATATTGTTAAAAAGAGCAGATATGGCAATGTACCTAGCAAAAGTAAATGGAAAAAATAGATATGAGTTTTTTGATATAGGTATATTAGAAATTTTAAATAGGGAATTTGATATAGAAAAGGGATTAAGAGTAGCTATAGATAGAAATGAAATTCAGTTATTATATCAACCAAAGGTAAATGTAAGTACTGGAGAAATAGTAGGTTTTGAGTCTCTTGTAAGATGGCATAGTAAGGAGCTTGGTGAAGTGTCACCAAGTGAATTTATACCAATAGCAGAGAACTCAGGACTTATAATACCTATAGGAGAATATATAATTGAAGAAAGCTTTAAAAAATGTAAGGAGTTAGCAGAAAATACTAGTAAAACTTTTAAAATGGCAATTAATCTATCAGAGGTTCAAATTAGAGATGAAGAAATAGTATCATTTGTTAACGATACATTAAAAAAATATGATTTAGATGCTAAATATATAGAATTTGAAATTACAGAAAGTATAATAATGAAATCAGCAGAGAAAAATATAAAAACATTGGAAAAACTAAAAAAATTAGGAGTTACTTTAGCATTAGATGATTTTGGAACAGGATACTCTTCATTAAGTTATTTAAGAACATTGCCGATAGATGTACTAAAAATAGATAAAAGTTTTATAGATGGAATACTGATAGAGCAGAAAAGTGAGTATATAATAAATAGTATTGTTGATCTTTCTCATTACTTAAATTTATTAGTTGTAGCTGAAGGAGTAGAAAATAAGAATCAATTAGATTATTTAAAGAAAATTAGTTGTGATGTTATTCAAGGATATTATTTTAGTAAGCCAATTGAATTTAATAATGCAATGAAAATGCTTATAAGTTAAAGTTATTTTTTTGAAATTTTATCACCAAATCGATAAGCTCATCATATTATGTAACTATATTACGATTTGGAGGTATATATGAAAATAGTAATAGATGATCAATATCATAATGATGATAGCGATTATGGAGAACAAGAGTATACTGTAGATGAAAATGGTAACTTGAATTTATTTATTCAGGTTGATGAAGAAATTGAAAAGGAAACTTCTAGCAGAACGATTAATAGAGGCAACATAATCAATAATCAAGCCGAAGAAAAAATAATAGAAAATAATTTTAATGAGGATTTTTTAGTAGATGAAAAATACGCTGATTCAGATGTATATGACAATCTTTACTCACAAATAGGTAAAGCAAAAGAAGAATTTGCAGATAGAAATATAGTAGAGGAAAAGGGGACAATTCAAGTGACATCAAGGCTTGCTAATAAAGACGGTGTAGAGCTTAAAGGAGCAAGAATAAACTTATATTTATTAAATGGAATATCCCCTAAGTTGTATGATTCAAAATTTACAGATAGTAATGGTAAAGCTATATTTAGTAATTTAGAAAATGGATGTTATAGAGTTATTGCAATAGTAGATAGAAGATTTTTCGAAAAACCTTCTTACTATAGTTGGAATGAGGTAACAATAGATAAAAATAATAAATATGCTGATATATGTGTAGTAAATAGAATAAAAATGTCTTATTACAGAAGATAGATAAATATTATAATGTTTATACACTTATAAAAAGAGATAAATTATAAAAGATTTATCTCTTTTTATTTTAATAATATTGATGTAGACATAAGCTATAGTTAATTGATAAAATATAGATGCGTTAATTAATGATTTAGTTAAGTGGACAATAGTTTTGTATTATATATTATTTTTATAGGAGGAATTGCTAATGAATAAATTTAAATTAAAGATTCAAAAAATACATAATGAAGCTATAATACCAAGTTATGCACATAAAGGAGATGCTGGATTAGATTTATATTCGGTAGAGAAGGTAACAATAAATCCATCAGAAACTGCATTAATAAAGACTGGAATAAAAATTGAATTACCACCACAAACAGAAGCTCAAGTTAGACCGAGAAGTGGACTTGCGTTAAAACATGGTATAACTGTTTTAAATACACCAGGGACTATAGACGAAGGATATAGAGGAGAAGTTGGAATAATATTAATAAATCATGGTAAGGAGCCATTTATAGTAGAAAAAGGAATGAAAATAGCACAAATGATAGTTAAACCTGTATGGTATGTTGATATTGAAGAGGTAGAAGAACTTAGCGATACTGAAAGAGCCGAGGGCGGGTTTGGCTCAAGTGGAAAATAATTCATAATTGATAATTAACGATTGAAAGAAGAAAATCCTTATAGAATTTTGAATAAAAGGTATTTTACACTTATAGTTCAAGTTTAGTACTTTACAACTGAGCTTAGTATTAAAGCCTATCTACTTCAAGCAAGTTGCAGTAGATGGGCTTTAATTTTTTAAATCTTTCATTTATGAATTGCTCAGCAATTTATATTATATATGGTATTTTATACAATAACTGTAAGTTATGCTCTGTGAACCAAAATAAATTGCAGCGCAATCTTTAAAAATAGAGTGCACTATTTATTTAAGTTT
Organism: Clostridium sp. C8; assembly: GCF_001010885.1. Classification (NCBI taxonomy): domain Bacteria; kingdom Bacillati; phylum Bacillota; class Clostridia; order Eubacteriales; family Clostridiaceae; genus Clostridium; species Clostridium sp. C8. The sequence continues at coordinate 40,082 of NZ_LBMX01000059.1, forward strand.
TCCCATTCTTCATATAAAAATGAAATTTTTTCTTCTAAATCCTTAATTTCTTTATTTACTCGCTCACTTTCAATAGGATTTGAATAAATTTCTTCAAGGCAAAGTTGTTCTTGAAGTGATAATAAATGGTCTTCACCTTTAGATATATCATCTTCAAGTTTTTTAATTTTTAATTTTAAAGATTTCTCTTCTTTTTCAAGTTCTTTCTTTTTTCTTTTCTCATCTCTTAATTGAGTTTTGGTTTTGCCGTTAGCAAGCTCTTCTAAAATTTCAAATCTATTTGGATTGATTTTCTTTTCTTGATAGTAACTATAGTTTCCTAAAAACTCTTTAATACCATCTTCATTAAGTTCAAGTATTCTATTAATTACTTTATTTAAAAAGTATCTATCATGAGATATAACTATTAATGTGCCATCGTAGCTTAATAGAGCATCTTCAAGAGCTTCTCTAGACATTATATCAAGATGATTTGTAGGTTCGTCTAGTAATAATAAATTAGACCTTGATAACATAAGTTTTAGCAAGTTAATTCTACACTTTTCACCACCGCTAAGGGTATTTATAATTTTAAAAACGTCATCTCCTGTAAATAAGAAAGATGCTAGAGCACCTCTTAGTTTAGAAGTAGTTAAATTAGGAAACTCATCCCAAACTTCATCTAATATGGTTTTATCTAAATTTAAATCAGATTGTTCTTGATCATAATATCCAACATTTACATTTGTCCCAAGAACTACTTTACCATTATCTGGTGATAAGCTATCTAAAATGATTTTAAATAAAGTAGTCTTACCACGACCATTTTCACCAATTAGAGCTACTTTTTCACTTCTTTTAAGATCTAAATTAAGATTATAGAATAGTTTTTTATCACCATAACTTTTAGCTAAATTTTCGATATGAAGAACATCATAGCCACTTTTTACTGAGGTTTCAAATTTAATTTTAGTAGCTTCCTTTTCTTTATCAGGAGCATCTATCTTCTCCATCTTATCTAAAGCTTTTTCTCTACTTTCAGCAGCGCGAATACTTTTTTCTCTATTAAAGCTTCTAAACTTTTCTATTATTGCTTCTTGCCTTTTGATTTCTGCTTGTTGAAGATTATAGGCTTTAAGTTGAGCCTCATAATTTTTCTTTCTTTGCTCAATGAATTTAGTATAAGAAACATTGTAGCAATTAATGTGACCATTAATAACTTCAAATGTATTATTAGTTACAGTGTCCAAGAAAAATCTGTCATGAGAAATTACTAAAACTGTTCCCTTATAATTTTTTAAATAATCCTCAAGCCATTCTATAGCTTGTAGGTCAAGATGGTTTGTTGGCTCATCTAGTAAAATTATATCAGGATTCTTTAAAAGTAATTTACAAAGAGCAACTCTAGTCTTTTGTCCCCCACTTAAAGTATAAATTATTTTATCAAAATCCTCTTCTAAAAATCCAAGACCTTTAAGAACTCTAGAAATTTCACCTTTATATGTATAGCCACCTTTATGAGAATATAAGTCTTGAAGAGTAGTATAGTCCTTTATAATTTTTTCATGATATGAAGCTTTATTCTCATCATAAGGCTCATTCATCTTGATTTCTAAAGTATGAAGTTTATTTTCAATATCGGTTAATTCTTTAAAAACTAAGTTCATTTCATCATATATAGTATTATTTAAATCTAAATCAACGTGTTGTGTTAAATATCCTATGGTTCTATTTTTATCAATAAATATTTCTCCAGAATCTTGAGATATTTCTTTAGAAATTATTTTAAAAAGAGTAGATTTTCCTTCGCCATTACCACCGATAATTCCAACTTTATCTCCTTCATTAATTGAAAATGTAATATTTTTCAATACATCTCTTATACCATAGCTTTTCGATATATCTTTGCAACTTAAAACTATCATTTTATCCTCCTATTATTATCTTGAAATATCTACAATATATATAAATATAATAAAGTTATAATTCCAACTTTATTATACTCTAAGGTATTATACTAATCAAATAACTATAAGTAATAATAAATATTCTGTAGTTAATTAAATAATTTTTAAATTGATAATATTTAAGTTAGTAATTTAGAAGTTTACATAAATAAAAGTATGTAGGAATTAAAGGTTACTTCATAGTATTGGTGAAAATCTTAAACTATGAGTAATTTATTAATCTTACATACTTTTTTATTATTTAGAAATTGTTTTGAATTTTGGTAAATGATTATCTATTACAAGAGAAGGGGTTCCAGATATAAGAGGTAAGAAATAATCTAAAGCTTCTTCTCTTATGTGATTTCCTTCTTCATTAATTAATTCTGTTGGAAAATATTTAACATTGTTAGCTATTTTATCAGCTTCAACAAGAAAATGAGATGTAGTATATGGTGAATTTGAATCTCTTTTAATTCCAACCATATAGCCACTATTTCCATCAATAGCAAATTTTAAGGCAGAATAACCAGCATCAAAGGCTTCCTCTAAGTCTACGTCAGAAGCACAGTGAATAGAGCATCTTTGTAAAACTCCTAATTCAAGAGATTTTACTCTACTTGTTATACCTGATGATATTATTAAGTTTTTAAGGTAATTACCTATACCACCAAGTTGAGCATGTCCGAAATTGTCATGAGCTTGTCTGGTAACTTCAGTAATAAATTGGCCTTCAGAATTTTTTAAACCCTCAGAAACAACTATAAAAACTTTATTCTTTTCTTGAAATTTCTTTCTAACATCTAGAAGAAATTGTTCTATATTAAAAGCAACTTCTGGTAAATAGATAAAGTCTGCAACTGGCTTTCCATTTATTCTAGCTGTGCATGAAGAAGCAGCTAGCCAACCTGTATCTCTCCCCATTGTTTCTAAGATAAAGATTCCATTATTAATATAAACTGATGAATCTAAATATGTTTCAAGAGCTGTTGTAGCAATAAACTTTGCAGCACTTCCAAAGCCCGGCGTATGATCAGTATACATTAAATCATTATCTATTGTTTTAGGAATTCCTATAAATTTTATATCTATTCCTGAACTTTTCGCATACTTACCTAATTTAGCAATGGTATCCATAGAATCATTTCCACCTACATAAAAGAAGGCTTTTATATTGTTTATATTTAATATGTCTAAAAGTTTATCATATTCCTCACTTGAATCTTCTAAATTCTTCATTTTATATCTACAAGAACCTAATCCAGAAGATGGTGTGTATCTAAATGTATTTATTTCTTCATCTGAAAAAGATGATAATTCTATTATATTTCCATTTAATATACCTTCTATTCCGTTTAAACCTGCATATACTTTATCAAAGGCACCTAAATCTTTATTTGATTGTAACAAACCTACTACACTAGAATTAATAACAGATGTTGGACCACCAGATTGAGCAATTATACAATTCGCCATTAAGCTACTCTCCTTTATAAAAAAATACAAAATGTGATATACTTTTTAAAATATTATATACCCTATTTAATAATATACAATAAAATTTGTAATATTAAAAGGGTTTATTTCAAAAAAATAATACATAAATACTATACTTTATAATTATATATAGAGTAGAATTATATAATTTGGAGGAGTTTCTAAAAGATGGGATTAAGAGAGGTAATTTTAATTGGTGTAGCTATGGCTATGGACGCACTTGGACTTAGTATATGTTTGGGGATAAATCCCACATTAAAAAGAAAAAATAAATGGGGATTTATAGCTTCATTTGCATTTTTTCAATTTCTATTTATATTTTTGGGGGGAATAGCAGGAAATTTGTTTGATACATATATTGTAGCAATTCCTAATATGATAGGCGGAATTGTAATAGCTTTAATAGGTCTTATAATGATATTTGAAGCTTTTAAAAAGAATGATAAAGACGATTCTGTTTTAATAAAAAAATCAATGTATTTAATTTTAGGAATGTCAGTAAGTGTAGATGCTTTAGTAGTTGGTTTTACATCTTTTTTTGAGATTAATGCAATATTGTTATTTATTGATGCTGTTTTGGTAGGCTTAATAACTTTACTAATATGTACCACAGGTTTCTTTTTATGTAGATATATAAGAAAGGTTGATTTTATATGTAAATATGCAGATTTGCTAGGTGGAATAATATTATTAATATTAGCATTAGAAATGATATTTTTTAATATTTAATATGTAGAATATTAGTGTTATAATTATATATATGTTTCAATTATTAATTTATATTATTGCAGTATTATGATATAAGATAATAGTATTACTTAAGCAAAATAGAAAAATTGAAAGCATAGATTATTTAATTTTTATATAGGTTACTTAAATATTGATTTTTCTTATATAGTATAAATTTCAAAGGTAGTTTAGATAAGTGAAAAGTATTTAGTACAACTTGTATATAAGAACGTTAGGAGAATAAAATGAGCTGGGAAATTTATTTAAAAGAAAAAGGAATGAGAGTTACAGCAGGAAGAATTTCAATTTTAAATATAATAGAGTCTTCAGATAAAGGGCTTTCAGCAGAAAATATATATTATCAATGCAAAAAGCACAATGAAAACTTAAACCTTAGTACTATATATAGAACATTAGAATTGTTAGAAGAAAAAGATATAATAAAAAAAATTAACATAGATGGACCTGCAATTTATGTATTAAAAAAGGAAAGTCACAAACATACTTTAAAATGTGATGTTTGTAATAAATGTGTAGAAATACCATGTCCAATGGAAGAAATAGAAGAAGCCATAAAAGCTAAAGTTGGATTTAGCTTAACAGAACATAAGTTAGAATTAAATGGCGTTTGTGATGAATGCAAAAAATTAAAACAATAACAATAAATATAATAAGGAGCTGTCGCATTAGTGG
>NZ_LBMX01000060.1:0-22235 GCF_001010885.1 Clostridium sp. C8
TAAGTAAGCTTGATGGCTATGGCGGTTACGGTTGCAAGAACTAATAAATCAAAAGATGATTTATTAGATAAAAGAATAATAGAAAAGTTTAAAATTGAACGTCTGTATTGGGAGAGAAGAGAAATATCCTAGGGAATTGTAACAGAAAAAGAAATTTATAAAACAATAGCTAATAATATAAGTTTTATACAAGCGTATAAAGATATAAGAGTTATAGCGCCATTTAGTGAAATGGAGAATAGATTTGGAACATATTTAGCTTTTAAGTGATAATTTTCTATAAAAAATTAAAAGGATTTTTTATTTATATATTATTTTGAATAAAAATATATGAGCAATTATTCATGTGACTATTGACATATAAATAAGGAAGAGTATAATAAAAATATAACATATGAATGATTATTCATGTGTTCAAATGAATTATATAAATACTAATAAAGGTAGAACTAAAAGTAAATCAAATTTATAAAGAAAGGAAGTTGATGAAATTGCTTGTAACCATTATATCATCCATAATTGCATATATAGCAACAAGTATTGATAATATATTTATATTATTAATACTATTTGCAGAAATGAAGAAAGATAGTCTTAAAGACATTATCTTAGGACAATATGTAGGGTTTACAATTTTAATTGTAATTAGCTTATTAGGAGCATTTGGATTAACCTTTATTCCACAACAATGGATTGGTTTACTTGGATTAATTCCAATGTATCTAGGTTTTAAAGCATTGTTTAAAGATGAAGAAGATGATGAAGGAGATGAAATTGTCGAATCTGCAGGAAAGTTTAGCAAGTTATTTTTTAGTGTCACTTTTATTTCATTAGCTGCTAGTGGGGACAACCTTGGAGTGTATATACCGTATTTTACCACTTTAAATATTAGTGAATTAGTAGTTACTTTAATTACCTTTTATATTTTGGTAGCAGTATTATGCTATATTAGTTACAAGTTAGCATCCTTTAAATATATATCAGAAGCAATAGAAAAGTTTGAAAGAATTATTGTTCCAATTGTATTTATAGCTCTAGGTATCATGATTATGTATGAAAATGGGACCTTTAATATATTATTTAATTAATCAAAAAGTCTTTTATTAAATAATTATTAAAAATAATTGAATTATAACTTACAAAATATTGACTCATGAATAAATTGAAAATATAATAGAATTATACAAATGAATGATTATTCAATCGTTCATACAATATTCTGTGAAATGAGGTGACAGTATGACTAAAAAATTAAATCCAATTGAAAAATGTAACTGTGATGTTATTCATGAGGATGTTGTAACTAGAGTGAAAGATAAAATGCCTAAGGAAGAAACACTTTATGACTTAGCAGAATTTTTTAAAGTATTTGGAGATTCAACAAGAATTAGAATATTATGGGCTTTAGATGAAGCTGAAATGTGCGTTTGTGATATAGCAGTTTTGCTTAATATGACACAATCAGCAATATCACATCAACTAAGAGTATTAAAACAAGCCAACTTAGTAAAAAATAGGAGAGATGGCAAAATAGTATATTACTCTTTGGATGATGAGCATATAAAAGTAATATTTGATCAAGGGTTAACGCATGTAAATGAGAACTAATAAGATTTTATAAAAAAATTAAGCGAGAAATATGAACATAGATTTAATTATTAATGTAAATATAAAATCTTTAAGCAAAGTTTAAAATTATTTAAAAAATGTAAAAAATTATTAAGAATATTTAGGAGGATGAAATTATGAAAAAGAAATTTAGACTTGAAGGATTAGAATGTGCAAATTGTGCAGCAAAGATGGAAAAGGCAATTAATGAACTTGATGGAGTAAAGGAAGTAACGGTTAACTTTTTAACAACAAAACTTGTTATTGAAGCAGAAGATGATAAGATGGCAGGAATTGTACAAGCAGCAGAAAAAATCGTAAAGGATATTGAACCTGATACAGTTATGAAAAAAGCTTAATAAAGCTGTATTATTAAAGATAATATCGCTCTATTTATAATATTTAAGATATAAATTTTTCAGAATAAAAAAGATAAAAATAAAAATATATAATTTTTTTGAATTTAAGAATGAACACTTGTTCAAGTGTTCATTTAAGAAATAAAATTTATAGATGAATTGAAAATTACCTATATTAATAAGAAAATTACAAATAATATTTAGGAGGATGTAATTATGAAAAAGAAATTTAGACTTGAAGGGTTAGAATGTGCGAATTGTGCAGCAAAAATGGAGAAGGCAATTAATAAACTTGATGGAGTAAAGGAAGCAACAGTTAACTTTGTAACAACAAAACTTGTTATTGAAGCAGAAGATGAAAAGATGACTGAAATTATAAAATCAGCAGAAAAAATCGTAAAAGATATTGAACCTGATACAGTTATGAAAAAAGCTTAAAGGAGTTGTTAAGTATGAAAAAACGTCTTTGGAAAATAATTATCGGTGCAATAGTCTTTGCTGCAGCAATGATTATTAATTTAAATATTGAATGGTTAAATATTGCTTTATTTATGGTCAGCTATGTTATTGTAGGTGGCGATGTTGTACAAAAAGCTGTAAAGAATATTTTTAGAGGTAAGGTTTTTGATGAAAGCTTTTTAATGACTATTGCAACAATTGGTGCACTTTTAATTGGTGAATATCCAGAAGGTGTTGCAGTTATGCTGTTTTATCAAATAGGTGAGTTATTTCAAAGCTATGCAGTTGATAAATCCAGAAAATCAATTGCAGATCTTATGGATATTAGACCTGATTATGCAAATGTTAAAAAAGGCGATGAGCTTGTTAAAACTGATCCAGATGAAGTGAAAATCGGAGATATTATAGTAATTAAAGCAGGAGAAAAAATTCCTCTAGATGGCAAGGTTATTGAAGGAAGTTCGATGGTTGATACATCTGCACTTACTGGAGAATCAGTTCCTCGTGAAGTAGAAGTAGGAAATGAGATTTTAAGTGGATGTATTAATATAAATGGAGTTATTACTGCAGAAGTTACCAAAGAATTTGAAGAATCTACTGTAAGTAAGATTCTTGATTTAGTAGAAAATGCAAGCAGTAAAAAATCTAATTCAGAACAATTTATAACTAAATTTGCTAGATACTATACGCCAGTAGTTGTTATTATTGCAGTTTTTCTTGCTATTATACCTCCGCTTGTTATAGAAGGAGCAACTTTTGGTGATTGGATATATAGAGCTCTATCATTCCTTGTTGTTTCTTGTCCTTGTGCTCTAGTTATATCAATTCCTTTAAGTTTCTTCGGTGGAATAGGTGGAGCTTCCAGAAAAGGAATCTTAGTGAAAGGTAGTAACTATTTAGAAGCACTAGCAGAAACTGAAATTGTTGTTTTTGATAAAACTGGAACACTAACAAAAGGTGTATTCAATGTACAAGAGATTAACCCAATAGGGGATGTTTCTAATGATGAGTTATTAGAATTAACTGCATATGCAGAAAGCTATTCAAACCATCCAATTTCTATTTCACTAAAACGTGCTTATGGAAAAGAAATCGATAATGGGAGTATTTCAGATGTTGAGGAAATATCAGGACATGGTGTTAGCGCAACAGTTAATGGAAAAAAGGTTTTAGCAGGTAACATTAAACTTATGAAAAAGATGAATATACCATATTTCCAAGGAGAGTTGATTGGTACTGTAGTTCATGTAGCAATTGATGGATTATATGCCGGATATATTGTTATTGCTGATGAAATAAAGGGAGATTCAGCACAAGCAATTAAAGAATTAAAGGCTGCTAATATTAAACAAACAGTAATGTTAACAGGTGATAATAAAAGTGTTGGTTCAAAGGTTGGTAAGGAACTTGGACTTGATAAGGTATATGCTGAATTATTACCTGGAGATAAAGTTGATAAATTAGAGGAATTATTCTCACAAAAGTCTGTAAAAGGTAAGCTTGCTTTTGTAGGAGATGGAATAAATGATGCTCCTGTTCTAGCTCGTGCTGATATTGGAATAGCAATGGGAGGACTAGGTTCTGATGCTGCTATTGAAGCTGCTGATATTGTTATTATGACTGATGAACCTTCTAAAATTGCTACAGCAATGAAGATTTCTAAAAAAACACTAAAGATTGCACAACAAAATATAGTATTTGCAATTGGAATAAAAATAATTGTTCTTATTTTAAGTGCTCTCGGAATAACTACAATGTGGGCAGCCATATTTGCTGATGTTGGAGTAACTATAATTGCAGTATTAAATGCTTTCAGAGCATTGAATGTTAAAGATTTATAATAGTAAAATCATAGTTGATGAAAATACCCAAAATTAAATAATATATTGATTTCAAACGCTAATTGAGATTTAATAATATCTTTATTGGCGTTTTAATCTTTTATTCTTTTTTATTTTAAGCAAATTAACAACAATTATAATAAGCTATAAATAAGAATTATGAAATAAACAAAAATGATATACGGACATAATTTTGTCAGAATTAAATCATCAGAAAGATTTGCTGATATAGTTGGAAATTTGATTCAGAATGAATTAAATTAATAATACTTAAATTGAGTAATAATAAGATTATATAAAAATATGGCTATGTTAAATGACAGTGTTGAAAATTATATACATTACTCATAGTTAATATTATCCATTTGATGTATAATAAAGTTAATTTGTAATTGTAAGATATTATGAGGATATATAGAGGGAGTAGATTTGAATGGTTGTTGAGAAAAGCAATTTATGTCCTGTATGCAAAGAAGAAGGTACACTTGTAAAAAAGATTACAGTAAAGCATATAGTGATTGATGAGTTAACAGAAAAGGTTGGAGGCAATGATTATTATTTGTGTATGAACGATGAATGTGATATTTCTTACTATAATACAGAATCTAATATTATATTTAGTAAAGAACAATTGAAAGTTCCTATGTGGTTTAAGAAAGAAGCCAATCCTAAATATGTTTGTTATTGCAGTAAAGTAACAGAAGAACAAGTTATAAATGCAGTAATAAAAGATGGTGCCACTAATATGAAAGATGTTTTAAGTATAACTGGAGCAATGAGTAATCCACAGTGCCAAAAGAATAATCCCTTAGGAAAATGTTGCCATCAAATAATTCAGAATGCAATAGATAAAGGATTATCAATGAAATAATTATAGATTTATAGTTATTCATTCTTCTTAAATAGCAAAATAAGAGCTTTGAGATGTTTAAAAATGGATAAAAAAGAGGTCGTAGAGATATTAGATAAAATAGGTTTTAAAATGGAACAACTAACGACCAGGTAAACTTATGAATTTTTTGCCTAACTCACTTTTGATTTTACAATAAATCAAAAGTTTCGATATAACTTTTTTATAAAAATAAATAGAGGCAAAAACAAAAAGAATAATATTTTGATATAACTTTTTTCAAAATATTATTCTTTAGTTTAAGTGGAAATGTGCCAAAATATAGATATTTTGATACAACTTTTTTAAAAACCTACAATAGGTGTGATAATTATCATTGACACCAATATTGCTACTAAATACTGCTAAAATTTTTAAAAAAGATAAAGAGAAAATCAGGATTAAAGCCTGGTTTTCTTTTTATTTTACGCTAAGAATAGATTGTATTAATTAATGGAAATTATTCACATGTGTTGTATAATAAAAGTATGAATTACTTAAAAATTATTATAAACAAAGAGTATATTTTCAAAAACTTAACATTACAAAGAAATCTTTGAATGTAATATCAAGTAGAATAAAAATAATTATTTATAGGGGGGAGTATATTGAACATAGAACTAGAAGCAACTAATGCAATTAGGACTCTAATATCACGTAATGCTTATTTATCACCATATGTTGATGAAAATGATAAGACACCAGCGTGGGATGGATTTGTGTATGTATATGGTAATAAAAATCCAAATCATCCTAAGGATTCGCTTATTGGAAGAGTACCAATACAAGTAAAAGGAACAAAAGTTAAAGAAATTAAAGAAGGGCATATTTTTTATAAGATTGAGAAGAATGATCTTAATGCTTATAATAGTGAAGGTGGATCAATCTTTTTTGTAGTTCAAATAACAGAAAAATATGATGTGCAAGTTTACTTTAACGAGTTACTCCCTTTGGATATAGAAAGATTACTTAAAAAAATGGGAAATCATAAATCTAAAAAAGTAAGGTTAGAAAAAATGCCTTTAGATGAAGATGGATTAGCAAATCTTTTTTTGAATTTTATACATAATAGAAATAAACAAGTAGGAACAGTAGATAGAGAAAAATTATATTTTGATGATTGGGATAATTCCTTAGAATCAATTGAAAATTATTCTTTTTCATGTTCTTTGGTTAATACAAAACCAGAAAATGTATTTAAGGCATTAACAACTATGCCGATTTATTTATATGCTAAACCTAAAGGATTAAACATTAAAATTCCAATGGATCGTTTTACCAATGGAGTTATTACAGAGGAAGCTACACATGAAATAGGAATTGAAGATAAAATTTATTATGATAAAGCAAAAGTGGTATGGGAAAATGGCCAAAAATATATTAAATTTGGTAGAGCATTATTAATAGAGATTGAAGAAAATATAAATAATGGTTTTAGTATTAAATTAAACATTAAGTCATTGGGGACATTAAGTGAAAGGATTAAGGATGGTAACTTTTTTTCTGATGCAATTAAGGAAAAGGGTTTCACGATAGATGGAATAAAAATTCCTTTAAAATATGAGGTAGATGATGAAATTGAAAAATTATTATTAAATTTAGATACTCTTAAAGAATTAAAATATATATTAGATTCACTAAATGTAAATGAAGATTTAGAATTAGATAGTATATCTAGTGAAGAAGGTTGGAAGATTGATTTTATACTGGGTATAAATAAAGTGACTAATCATAAATTCAAAAACGATGGTCGCCTTCTTAAATATATTAAAATTGCAAATATTAAAATTCTATTTTTTGAAGAAAATGATAATGGAAATCTATTGGCAAGTAACTTTTTTTCTAGAAAAGATTGTTATGGATATAAGATTTTTGCAGATAATAAGCTTGGAGAAAAGCAAGAAATAAGTAAATATCTATTATTAAAAGCTAATGATCTTACTTGCTCAAATTTTGTTTGTGAAAATATATTTGAAGATATTATAAAATATGATACAGGATATGAATATCAGATAAGTGTTAATTATTTGTTGTTAGAGATTATAAGGGCATATGATATGAATATTGGTAAGCATGAAGACTTATATAAATTAGCTGTACAGGTAAGTGAGTGGTTATGTAGTAAATCAGAAAATGATGTTAATTATAGAATGAATTATCTTCAAATAAAAAGGCGTAAGGAATCGTTAAATGATGCTGAAATTAAGGAACTTGAAAATATTATTGAAAATTATTTTGATGATTGGTCTATTAAGGCAGGAGCATTAATATTATTAGGAAAGATAATTGAGGCGAAAAAGATTATTAGTAAACAAAGTGAAGAAAATAAAAGTATGTTTAAGCAGTATCCAATTTATTCATTAATCAATCAATATGTAAAGTAACTAATCCATAATTCAATTTTTATATAGATATAATTTAAAATAATAGTTAATAATAGAGTGATTAAATGTTTGATTTTAATCACTATTATTTTTGTTAAAATAGAACTGTGTGTTTGCCAATTACAAGGTATATTATAAGAAGAGTCTCAACCAAAAATATCGAAGTACATTGAAAAGCTTAAAGATATGGGATTTGCATAAGTAATGATCTAAATAGAAAGCCTAAAACTAAGTTATAAATCTCCTGTTTTGGTATTATAAAGAAAAATTATATAAAATAATAGTAGATAATTTAAAAATAGATAAAAAACTATCTTAGAAAATAAACTGAGATAAAAAGAGATTAAAATAAGCAATATAGTATTAGTATTAATATTTAACTTAATTTAACAAAAAACACATTGACAAGTATAAATGTGTATTATATTATAAATATATTGATAAGTATCGATCTGAGGTGATGAAATGGAAAATAAATATAATGAAATGGCTAAAGTGTTTAAAGTTTTTTCCGATCCTAACCGTCTTATGATAGTTGAAATGATATTAGATGGGGAAAAATGTGCATGTACAATTTTAGAGGATTTAAATATTTCTCAATCAACATTATCACATCACATGAAAATATTATGCGATTCTGGAATTGTTAATTGCCGTAAAGAAGGAAAATGGAATTATTATTCTATTAACAAGGATGGATACAAAGGAATTTATGATTTTTTAATAAAAATTATGGAATCATCCGATGCTAATAATTATAGTGACAAGAGCTGTAACTGTAGATAATAGAATGAGACTTAATATGAGAATTTTAATAATTGGTGCTGTTGTAGCTGGAAGATCTGCTGCTACTAAAATAATAAGAAACAACGAGAATGTTATGCTAAAGACAATTTTATATCTTACTCTGACTGCGGCATGCCTTATTATATTGGAGGAGAAATTTAAAATGCTGATAAATTAACTTCAAGAGATCCTGATTTTTTCAAAAGTAAATATAACGTAAATATTCATTCATTATATAATTTTCTTTTTATTAAGCTAAATAAAAAAGTTTTGATTATTAGAAATCTTGTAACTGAAGAAATATTTAATTATTCTTATGATAAATTAGTTATTGCAAAAGGGCTAGAGTTAATATACCTCCAATAAAAGGTACTAATAAAAATTATGTTTTGCCTTAAGAAACATTAATGATATGAATAAAATTAAAAACTTTATAAATTTTAAAAAGCCAAAACATGCTGCAATTGTAGGTACAGGATTTATTGGTCTTGAGGTTTGTGAAAATTTAAAAAAATTAGGTATTGAAGTAACTTTCATTGAAAGATTACCACAAGTTACACCAGGATTAGATAGAGATATATCAGTTTATGTAAAAGATCGAGTTTTAACTGATGCTTCTGTTAATGAAATTACTGAAAATAACTTAATTTTATCAGATGGAACAGATTAAAAAATAACATTATTTCGCTAGGCATTGTAACAAATGGCTAATGAAAACATAGTATATGAGTATATGCTCATATAAGTATAAGGAGGTAACTTAAATGGTGGAAATTTTTAAGGCTTTATCAGAAGAAAGCAGATTACGTATACTATCTATGCTACTTGAAGATGAAATGTGTGTTTGCGAAATTGAAGCATGTTTGAAAATGACTCAATCTAATGTTTCGCGTCATTTAACAGCTTTAAAGAAAAGTGGAATACTTGAAAGTTATAAAAAGGCTCAATGGAATTATTATAAAATAGATAAAAATTTTATAGAGGAAAACAAAGAACTTTGGATTTATATTGAAAGAAAACTTAAAGAACTTCCATCTTATAATGAAGATTATCAAGAGTATAAAAAATGTAAAGCACAAGGATTATGTGATTGCATTAAATAATAAAATTAAAGGAGAGAGATCTAAATGAATAAAGAAAAAACAGAAGGTATTGGATTTTTTCAAAAATATTTAACAGTTTGGGTAGCACTTTGTATGGTAGTAGGGGTGCTTATCGGAAAATTCCTACCGGGTGTACCTGCATTTTTAAACAAATTTGAATATGCAAAAGTGTCTATACCAACGGCTATATTAATATGGATAATGATTTATCCAATGATGATGAAGGTAGATTTTAAAAGTATTAAAAATGTGAGAAAGAACCCTAAGGGATTATATGTAACATGGACTGCAAACTGGCTTATTAAGCCTTTTACAATGTATGCTATAGCATCATTTTTCTTATATGTAGTTTTTAAAAACTTTATTACACCAGATCTTGCAAAGGAATATTTAGCTGGAGCAGTGCTTCTTGGTGCAGCACCTTGTACTGCAATGGTATTTGTATGGAGTACATTAACTAAAGGTGATCCTGCCTATACAGTAGTACAAGTAGCCACAAATGATTTAATTATTCTTGTTGGCTTTGTACCAATTGTTAAATTCCTACTTGGAGTTAGTAATGTATCAGTTCCATGGGATACATTAATTTTATCAGTAGTATTATTTGTTGTTATTCCTTTAGTAGGTGGTATCCTTACAAGGATGTCAGTAACTAAAAAAAGAGGATTAGAATATTTTGAAAAGGAATTTTTACCTAAATTTGATAATGCAACTACTATAGGTTTATTACTTACACTAATATTATTATTTGCATTCCAAGGTGAAGTTTTCCTTAATAATCCATTGCATATTCTACTTATTGCAGTGCCATTAACTATTCAAACTTTCTTAATTTTCTTTATTTCATACTTGCCATGTAAATGGCTTAAACTGCCACACAATATTGCAGCTCCTGCTGGAATGATTGGAGCTTCTAACTTCTTTGAGCTTTCAGTTGCTGTAGCAATAGCTCTGTTTGGGACAACTTCACCAGCAGCTCTTGCAACCACTGTAGGGGTATTAACTGAAGTGCCAGTAATGTTAATTCTTGTGAAAATAGCGAATAAAACAAAGCATTGGTTCCCAGAACCAAAAATAAATAATAAATAAAAAGGAGAGATATTAATATGAAAAAAATGTCTATATATGAGCCAGCTATGTGCTGTTCAACAGGTCTTTGTGGTGTAGGTGTTGACCCTGAACTTCTAAGAATATCTACTATTCTTAATACTCTAAAGAAAAATGGTGTTGAAGTAGAACGTTATAATCTTTCAAGTTCACCACAAGAGTTTGTAAATAACAAAGAAGTAAATAACTTTATAAATACAAAAGGGATAGATGAATTACCAATTACAGTTTTAGATGGTGAAATTGTTATAGCAGGTAGATATCCAACTAACGAAGAATTTAAAAATCTTCTTGGAGTTTCAGTAAATATTTCAGGTGAGCAACCAAAGGCTGTAAAAACTACTTTGAAAAAATCAAATAGTTGTGGTTGTTCTGGAGGAAAATGTTGTTAATGATAACAAACTAATGGTTATAAAGGTTTTAAAAGGCAGGGAGTAATATGTTTTCTCCCTGCTATATAATTAAGAATCGGAGGAAATAATTATGGAGATTTTTAACCCAGAAAATATGGAGCTTACTAAATATTTATTTTATACAGGCAAGGGGGGGGTAGGAAAGACATCAACTGCTTGTGCTACTGCAGTGAGCCTTGCAGATAGTGGTAAAAAAGTAATTTTAATCAGCACAGATCCTGCATCAAACTTACAGGATGTTTTTAATATGGAACTTACAAATAAGGCTGTTCCTATAAATGAAGTACCAAATCTTGTTGTGGCTAACCTTGATCCAATACAGGCGGCAGCTGAATATAGGGAAAGTGTAATTGGTCCCTATCGTGGAAAATTGCCAGAGATTGTATTGAATAATATGGAGGAGCAGCTTTCAGGTTCTTGTACTGTTGAAATTGCTGCATTTAATGAATTCTCAAATTTCATAACTGATGAAAAGATACAGAAAGAATATGATTATATTATATTTGATACTGCGCCAACAGGACATACACTTAGAATGTTACAATTACCTTCCGCATGGAGTAATTTTATGGATGAAAATACCCACGGAGCTTCTTGTTTAGGTCAGCTTTCTGGGCTAGAGAGTAAAAAAGAAATATATAAAAAGGCTGTAGAAATTTTGGCAGATGGTAATATGACAACTCTTATTCTTGTTTCACGCCCAGAAGCAGCACCTTTAAATGAAGCAGCTAGAGCATCAAAAGAACTTGCAGAAATTGGTGTGAACAATCAGTTACTAGTTATAAATGGGGTATTAACAGAATATGATGATAATATTTCTAAGAGTCTTTTTGAAAAACAACAAAAGGCAATTACTGAAATACCTAAAGAATTAAGAGGAATTACTACTTATATGATACCTTATAGAGCTTACAATATCACTGGAGTTGATAATGTAAGATCATTGCTTACTAAGGATAACTATATTATTAGTAATGAAAAGTTAAATGCAGACACAATTCCTCATCTTAAGGATGTTATCGAAGATCTTTATAAAACTAATAAGAAAGTAATTTTCACTATGGGAAAAGGTGGTGTTGGAAAAACTACAATTGCAGCTGCAATTGCTTTAGGATTATCTAAAAAAGGTAAAAAAGTACACTTAACAACTACTGATCCAGCAGCTCACTTAAAGTTTGTAATAGAGGAAAATGAAGGAATTACTATGAGTCACATAGATGAAAAATCTGAACTTAAAAAGTATCAAGAAGAAGTGCTTTCTAAAGCAAGAGAAAGTATGTCTGAAGAAGATATTGCTTACATTGAGGAAGATTTAAGATCTCCATGTACACAAGAAATTGCAGTGTTTAGAGCTTTCGCAGAGGTTGTAGAGAAAGCTGAAAATGAAGTTGTAGTTATTGATACTGCACCAACAGGACATACATTACTTTTACTTGACTCTACACAAAGCTATAATCAAGAAATAAAGAGATCACAAGGGGATGTTCCTGAGTCTGCTAAAAAATTATTGCCAAGACTTCGTAACACAGGTGAAACAGAGGTAATTATAATTACTCTTGCAGAAGCTACTCCAGTTTATGAAGCAATGCGTCTTGAAGAAGATTTAAAACGTGCAAATATCGCAACAAAAAGTTGGGTTATAAATTCATCATTATATCAGACAGGTACAACAAATAAGGTTCTTGCAGCAAAGGCAAGTAATGAAATAGAGTGGATTAATAATATTAATAAACACTCTAATGGAAATTTTGCTGTAATTCCATGGAGGGCAGAAGATATAAAAGGTAATGAATTACTTGAATTACTATAAAAATACATTGATAAAATATAAATAAAAATTAATTTACTTTTTAGGAGGATAAAATTATGAAACCAAGGATAGCTTTTATATGTGTACACAATTCTTGTAGATCACAAATGGCGGAAGCGTTAGGGAAATTATTTGCAGAAGGCGTATTTGATTCTTATTCTGCTGGAACAGAAACAAAACCACAAATAAATCAAGATGCTGTTAGAATAATAAAAGATTTATATAATGTAAATATGAATGAAACTCAAAAATCTAAATTAATTCAGGATTTACCAGAGATAGATATTGCTATAAAAATGGGTTGTAATGTTGTTTGTCCATTCTTACCTTCAAAACATGAAGAAGATTGGGGATTAGATGACCCAACTGGAAAAAGCGATGAGGAATTCATAAAA
Organism: Clostridium sp. C8; assembly: GCF_001010885.1. Lineage (NCBI taxonomy): Bacteria > Bacillati > Bacillota > Clostridia > Eubacteriales > Clostridiaceae > Clostridium > Clostridium sp. C8. Next base: position 13,155 of record NZ_LBMX01000060.1, read on the forward strand.
ATAGCCAAAACAATAGAAGAAAAGATTAAAGACTTAATAAAAAGAATTGAAAATAAAGAAATTAATTTATAAAGATCTCCCCCAATCACCGATAAGCTTTTTATGTCTGTGATTGGGGGATTTTTTTTATCTAACTCTAATAATTAGTTTTTAAAGAGTGGATTCAACAGTGATTTTTCTTCTTAACTATAAATTATATAATGTAAGGTAAACAATCTAGTTGTACTAAAGAAATATAATTATTATTTATAGAAAATAGAGCAAAGTATTTAAATAAGTTTATATAAAATACGTTTAGTTATATTGGAATTTGTGAAAACTATTAAATATATTAATTAAAGGAGATATTAATAGATATTTATGAGTTTAGACAATTTTTCATGGGATAAATATGACATAGAGTTTAAGGCTAAAAGAAAAGTAAATAATAAATCAAGCAAGACGTTACCACACATAATAGGAACTTTTTATAGTAATAAAATGAATAGAAGTATAGAATATGAATCTATAAATGAATTTATACTTTATACAATTTTAGAGTTAGATAGAAAAACTTTCAGATACTACGTCCAACCTATTGAAATAGATATTAAATACAATGATAAAAATGGCATTAAAAAAAGCTGGATTCATGTTCCAGACGTATTAGTTTTTAGAGAGAATATGAAACCAATATTATATCAAGTTAAAGAACCTCAAAGCAAGATTACAGATAAAACTAGAATTATAAATACAAACTGCCGTAAATATTCTGAACAAAATGGATGGGAGTATAATGTTATTTATCCAAAATTATTGCCCATTGAATTAATAAATAATATTAAGTTTCTTATTGGATTTATGAAACAAAGATATGAGTATATTAATTTGATTCCTTCTTTGTTGGTAAGATTAGAAAATATGAAGGGTACAACAATAAATGAATTGCTTAATAGTTTTTCAGATGAAATTGATAGATTAATGTTGCTTCCTTTAGTATATCATTTAATAGCTACTGGAAGTATTTTTACTGATATTGAAACACCAATATCAGAATTCAGCAATATTAGTTTTTATAGAGAGATAGATTATTTTAATTATTTAAAAGAGGTAACAAATAATGAGAATTAAAAGGCTTAAAATCAATTCAGAAGTTATATACTTGGGAATAAGATATATAGTGGTATCTATAGATCCCCCTAATGTATTTATCAAAAGAGTAGATACAGATGGTGTTTCAATAAGGGTAGATTTTTCGGAACTTGTTTCAAATGCTTCATTAAGCAACGAAAATTCTCCGGAATACATCAATTTCACATCTGATAGTTATAATAGATCATTTGAAGTATTGGAAGATGATAAAAAAAATATTGTTTATAAAAGAATGGATATAATAAAACCTTTAATTGTTCTTAAAACTATAAAAGAAGGAAATGTTAGAGCTATTTATGAGTTTAGAGAACATTATAGTGACCTTACAGATAAAAATGAGGATTTATCACGATTAAACCAGGAAGAACTTATTAATAGAATATCTAAAAAGAATAACATTTCAGTTAGAACAATAAAGAGATATCTAGCTGCATATAAAAAAGCTGAAAATATAAAAGAAAAAAGTGGAGTTGAGGGTTTGGTACCAAGAAGTGGAACTGGTTATTTAAATAGGAGTGATAATAAAACTTTAAATATATTTAACCCCAAAAATCCAAGTATTATTTTAGATACCATAGATGTTAGAATCGATAGTGTCTATATTCCTATTATAGAAGATGTAATTTCAAGAGAATATCTTACAACAAAGCAAGTTAATAAAAAGAATATATATGATTCTATATGTATAAAATGTTTTGTAAAAAATATTAATCCACCTAAAATGATTACTATATATAAATTACTTGATAGAATTAACCCTCAGTTAAAATCACGCCTTAGAAATTCAAAGGAAGCAGCAGCAATATATGATGATATTGAAAGAGGATTCTCTAATCAAGATGCCATGTATCCATTACATATTGTAGAGATTGATCACACTCAACTTGATATGGATATTATGGATATTAATACTGGATACGTTATTGGAAGGCCTTGGATAACATTGGGGATAGATGTATATAGCAGAATGGTTTGGTGTATGTATATATCATTTGAACCTCCTTCAATAAATAGAGTAAGAAAAGCCATTGAAAATGGTGTATTCATTAAGAATAATAAAAAATATGATACTAATAATAAGTGGGATATATTTGGGATACCAAATACAATTTTTTTAGATAACGGTACTGATTTCACCAGTACAGAAGTGAAAAGAATGATAAATGATACGCTTAAATCTCATGTAAAATATAGACCTGTGAGAACTCCGAGATATGGAGCAGTAATTGAACGATTATTTGGAACTATAAATGAAGGATTAATACATAGGCTTGATGGAACAAGAAAAAGCAATTTTAGACAACTGGGGGAATACGAGCCAGAAAAGATGGCAGCATTGACATTAGATGATATTAAAGAACTTCTAACAATTTATATAACAGATATTTATCATTGCTCTGAGCATAGGGGACTTCCTAAATATGAAAATATACCATTAGTTAGATATATTGAGGGAATAAAGAAAGTTGGATATCCAGAATTTATTAGTAAAAGTGATGAAGCTTTTTATAAAACTGAATTAATGGCTACTGACATGAGACCATATACTAGAGATGGTGTAAGATTAGAAAATGTAATTTACAAATCTCCTGAATTCTCACAATTTATGGGGGGAAGGGATAAGAAGTATAAAATTAAATATGATATTGATGATATTTCTAAGATATATATATTACACCCAAAGTTAAATAAATATATAGAGCTAAGAGCTGTAAACCCAGCATACGATACATTAATTAATGTTAATAGATATACATATAAAAAGGCTCTTGATCTTATTAAAGAGGAGGGTATTAAAAAGAAAAATGGGGTATTTGATACAGATATCGTAGCGAGAGCAATGGTTAAGTTACAAAAAAGTATTACTGACAAATATAAAATAAACAGAAGTGTACGAAAGCTATCACAGAGAACAAATTTTGATATAAAAATAGATAATAGTGGTGCTAAACAAAATGAAAGCAATACGAAGATTGAAGATATTGTTTTAATAGCTAAAAGGGCAGAATTGGAAAGGAAGAAACAATAAATGCATAATTTAAAAGAAGCAAAAGATTTTGCAGAAAGAGTAGCTAATATTTATGTAGATTATCCAAGGTTAGAAAGAATATATGATATGTTGTCATCAATGAGATGTTTAGGTGAATTTAATGGAAGAACAGAAAGTCAATCTAATTTATTTATTATAGGCCAATCAGGTGTCGGTAAAACTAAAATGATAAAGAAATATACGGAGATGAATAAAGGATATGTGAAGATAGATGATGCTGTAGAGTACGATATTAAACCTGTAGTTTATTTAGAACTTCCTAATCCATTTACTATACTAGAATTATATCAATCTATAATAAGAGCTCTTGGTGCTCCTCAAATTGCATATAGGCCATCTATAGGTGACGTAAAGAGGCAGGCATTTACGTTGCTTGAAAAACAACAGGTTGAAATGTTAATTTTAGATGAAATGGATTATGTATTAAATAGTAGATATATTAAACTTCAAGAGGCAATGGATGCTATTAAACATATTGGAAATGTAGCGAAAGTTTCTCTTGTATGTATAGGTACACCTCCAGTAGATAATTTGAGAAAGCTAAATTTTCAATACTTTAGGCGTTTCCCAAAAATAGAATTAGAAAGATTTAATAAAATGGATGATGAATTTTGTATATTTCTAAATAGTTTAGAAAAACAAATAAATCCAGTAGAATATATCGGACTGGGTGATTTAGATACCCAATTACCACAACTTTTTTATAGCATGAGTAAAGGTGTTGTTTCTATAATTACTAGAACAATTCAGGAAGCATATAGATTGTTGGGGGTATTTGATAAAGACTTTGATGATATTTCTAAAGCAAAGCTTAATGTTGATACTATATATACAGCATATAAGAATATAGTAGGAGATATAGACATGAATGAGTTTGAGAAGGCTATTTACTTAAATTAATGATAGGAGTAGTTTTTGAGTATGGCAGATAAATTAACTGTTAGATTTAAACCATTTAAAGATGAATCACTTATTAGTTACTTTATAAGGCTTTCTGAGAAGAATGGAATAAGTTTATTACCGCTACTAAATAGTATAAAAGAAATAGATAGTGACTATATACAATTTAGTGAAATAGATATTATAGATAAAATACCGTTTAAACATTTAAATTATAATGCGCTTGAAGTATTAGTGGGATTTAACATAGATTTTTTATTGAAAAATACTTTTTATAAACTTATGGAAAGATTTTCGGATACTGGTGAAGTTGAAGAAATAAAAATTTGTAATAAACATAAGATTAAACTTTTAGATAGTTGTCCTCATTGTAATCATAAAATTGATTATGATAAGATAATTAGTTTAGGGATATGTAGTAATTGTAGGAAAGAGCTTTCAGTAAATATTGAAAAAGAAATATTAGATAGCAATTATTTTTTATATCAAACTTATTTATACGAAGGTTGGAGTAAGTTGATATATGGTGAATATAACAAAATGAATTCACAAGAAATAGCTTATAAAATTTTATATATCTTAAATGAGAAAAGAGATTTTTTTAATAGAGAAAGGGTTAAAACGAGTAGTAATGGGGAGTTTTTACTACCTACGCTTTTGCAATATGCAAGGGGAACTACTAAAACTAAAAGAACACTACATATATCAACTATTATTAAAATATTATTCGAAAATAAAATTACTATTGAAGATTTTTTGAATTTACAAGTACCTAGAAAATTTATAGTTTCAATTAAAGAAAAAAAACAAATTAAATTAGCAAAGACTTGTTGTGTAGCTCCTTGGTGCAAAAATTATAAAATTAATGGTGCTTTAACTAAAACTAGTACAAACTATAAAAATCTAGTTGATAATAGTACTCTATTATATTATATGTACTGTCCAGAATGTGGCTGTGAATATGCATATGATGAAAGTGAGAATTTAATTGAAAGGACATCATTTATTGACGGGTTTAATCGTCTAAGCAGCACATGGGATTATAATATATCATTAGAAAACCTTGCATATAAGAGTTGTATATCTGAAGAGAAACTAAAAAGGCTACTAGCATATTTTAATATTAGAGGTATGTTCTTGAAAAATAAGAAAACAATTGTATTGAAAGATGATTTAATAAATATATTTATTAAAGAGATAGAAGAAGGAAAGAGTTTAAAGGAAATAATGAGTTTAAAATGTTGGAAAGGTTATAGAGAATACCTACTATATAGATTCCATAAAGATGTAATGAGTGCCATTATCACTAAAAAAGTTGTACGGAATACAGAAGTTACGATAGGTGAGAAGAGTAAAAGGGTCCTTGAAGTGTTAGAAGAATTATTAAAAAATGATATACCAATTACTTTAAAGAAAGTATGTACTATATTAAATGTATCTCCAGAAACAATTCGATATTGGAAATGTAATAAGTTAATAGCAGATTACAAAGTTAAACAGAAGAATAATGTTATACAGAAAAATAGAGAAATTATAAAAGAAAAAATAGAATTGTTTATTGAAGAAAATAATACTTGTTATATTAAGACTGAAAATTTATATAAATATATAGGAGTACAAAGAAATATATTATGGAGAAGATATCCAGAAATTACAGCGTATATAACTAATAAAGTTAGTCAACATAATAAATTAATTTAGGACAGTAAAGAGGCTTGTGTGAAAATAAACCTATTTACTGTCCTTTTGAATGTACCACTTAATAAGATTTACTTAATTTAAATATTCTATTTTTATTATTAATAATTATATTATCATTTTGAAATATATATAATAATTTTAAGCTATTTTCCTATACTAATGTTATTAGTATAGGAATAAGGTGATAATATATGAATCAAAAGTTTACAATTCGTCCTAAACCACAAGAGGGAGAAACATTTTCAGGATATATTATGAGAATCTCAGAAGTAAATTGTACAAAATTTTGGAGTGTAATGGCGTATCTAGGAATTAAAAGTGGCTATGTATATTCTTTAGATGACTCACCAGAAAAAATAGTTAGTATATCAAATTTGACTAGTTTATTAGGAGTAGATGAAGAATCAATATTAAAAATGACATTTTCAAATTTATTTAATCAGTTTTATTTTAATAGTACCCTTGAAGAGAGATTATTAAAAAGAAGTACTGTAAGTGATGAAATTGTGAAGAATAAAAGACGTTATTGTATTAGTTGCTTAAGAGAAAATCGATATTACAAGTTGGTGTGGCAGATAAAGGAAGTTAATATATGTAGTATTCACTTCACAAAGCTTCAGTCATGCTGTTCTTTATGTGGAACTAAGCAACCTTATATATCTAGTGCTTTAAGTACATTTTCATGTTACAAATGTGGAAGTGATATATCTATACAATTAGAACCAGTAATAAAGGATCAAAATGAAATAAACGAACAACTAAAAATTATTGATGACTGGTCGTTTTTGTTAAGTGAAAAATTTTCAATAAATAATGATTTATATGGATATAGTAGGGAGAAGTTTTTGGTTATGGCATCATTTTATGTGTCACAAGGTATGGAAGAGATATTTGATAGAGGTAGTATATCCTTTTTTGAGAGTGGTGAAATGACAGATTATCTTAGATTTATCTATGACTTAAGTGGTGGAAAATGTATGAGTTTAAAAATGATTCTTAGGCTATCAAGAAATTTTAATATTAGTTTAGATAGGTTACTTAGTATAAGTATACCAGAAAGCTATATTAATTCACTTGAGGTTTATAGAAGTAAATTCGAAAATAAAGCTCTAGGTGTATGCTTAGCACCCTGGTGTAATAGTTATAAAAGTAATAAATCTTTGACTAGAATACATTCTCGTAAGGGCATTAAAAATCATTATTCATTCTCTATATGTAAAGAATGTTTTAATAAATATGGATATAATAAAAATACAGGTGATTGGGAGAATATAGGTGGATTTATAGATTTATTATGGAATAAAGTATTACCAAGCTTAAATTCACATGATATGGTAGAGAAGATATCACGAAAATATAAAATTGACAGATATATTATAAAAAATGCCATAGGATATGCTGATAACTATAAATTATTAAATGAGGAGCTATCAGAAAAATATAAGCCGAAAAACATACCCAATGATATTATAAGTTATTTTAGTTATTTATATGAATTGATGGGACCAATGAGAAGAAATGCATACAAATATTTTAGATGGAGTTCATGTGAATTTTATTATTATATGAATATAAAAGAAGTACAGGATTATTTAATATTTGAAAAGAATATGTTCTTTAAAAAAGATTCATGTTTTAATGCTAGAAAGGAACAGTTTAAGAAAAGGTTCCAGGATATTCTTGAATATTATATTCAGATTGATAAAGATATAAATTTAAAAAATCTTTCAAAAGATTTAAAGTGTACAGATAATAAAATATACGATCATGGGTTAAAAGATATTATGAGGGATGCAGTGATAAAACAGTATGAAAAAAGAAAGATAATTAATAAAGAGAAGATTATGAATAAAGTGGAAATATACTTTGAACAAAAAAAGTTATTAGATGATTTATTAGTCTATAATAAAGTTCATAAAGATCTGGAATTAAGTAGAAGCCAGTTAGGGTTAGAAAAGGAGACAATAGAAAAGTTAGTATCAAGCAAAGTTAAGGAACATAATAATAAGGTTATTACTAATAGAACACAACAATTAGTTGAGCAAGCAAATGAAATAATTAAAGAGTTTTCTATGATAGGTGAAAAAGTTACTTATAAAAAGATTGCATTACTATTGGGGATTTCTTTAAGTAGCTTAAGGAAAAATGTTGAATTTAAAAACGCAATTGATGAAATTAGAAGGAATTATTGATAAGAGCGTGAAAAGTATATAAGTGATAATTAGTATATGATTATTTTGTATGTACATTAGAAAAAATTCTGCTTAAAAAGGTTGGAGAAGAAATAAATACTCCAGCCTTTTTTATATTTATTCACATAATTTATTATTTAATATTTTGAAGGTTAAACAAAGTATTTTGCATCTTATAATAATTGAAAAGAGTATTAATATTGTAACATTTATGACAGTTTATATTATATATAATACGCTTTGTGACAAGTAAAGTTATAAGATATGACAAACTTATAATATAGGAAAGTGTGTATTATTCAAAAATTTATGACAGGATTAATTATAACTCACACAATAGAAGGAATAGATAAAATTGATATAGAAATAGAAGTAAGTAATGTAACTATAATAAATTATGAAGGTAATGATATAGAAATATCAGGAACTCTCGGGAATTTATCAAGAGGGGTAACAGTAAGTAAAAATTCTAATAAATTAGTTATTAGTGAAAAGGCTAAAAAGGCTTTTAATATAAATATTAATACTAATAATGCAAGCAATTTAGAAATAAAGATTCCTAATTCTTATAACAAGGATATAGAATTTTCTTTTGGCGTTGGAGAATATAATATTAAAGATTTGAAAGTTAATGATATTGATATTAAAGGTGGAGTTGGAGAATTATTAATAGAAAATATCTCCTTCAACAAGTTAGATTTATCAAGTGGAGTTGGTTCAGTTGACATCTATACAAATGAAAGGACAGGAGAAATAGATATTAAAGGTGGAGTTGGAGATGTTAATATATCATTAGGAGATATTAATGGAAATTTAAAATTTGAAGGTGGAATGGGAAGTGCAAATATAAAAATTCCTTCAGATGCACCAGTAAATATAAAAACAGAATCGGGACTTGGAAACTCTAATATTAGAGCAAAGACATCAGGAGAAAATAAATATATATTTGACATTACAATGGGAATTGGAGAATTAAATATAACAAATTAAGATTAAAATGCTAAAATATAATGAAAATAAGTGTTAATATAAAGTAATAGAATTTTTTCTAAATTACTAAAAATAATTTTATTTAAAAAACTCCTTTGTAAACTTGACCCTGTCAAG
>NZ_LBMX01000061.1:0-21497 GCF_001010885.1 Clostridium sp. C8
GTAAACAAATATCTAACCTAATTATAAAGGTCTTTTTTTATTTGTCTACCATAAGGGGATTATACTAACGGGAGTTTTTTTGTTATTTAAGAAATTATTATTATCCTATTTATTAGACAAAGCATAATATATAAGTGAAAATAAATAATGAGAAAAATATAGCAAAGAAAATATTGACAAATAAAAAGATGATAGTATAATAAAAATAAACATATCGGAATACTGGGAATAATATGATGATGAAGAGAGTAATATTTTAATGAGGCTTACAGAAAGAAGGATTTGATGAGAACCTTTAGCAGTTAATATATGAAGTGCACTTCGGAGTATAAAATGTGAAATAATAGTAGCATTTTAACGGATCGCCGTTTATAGCGAGTTTAATGAAAGTGGAACTATGTTCAATTAGAGTGGAACCGCGGAGTATAACTTCGTCTCTTATAAAGTATTAGAGATGGAGCTTTTTTTATGTTTAAATTGCTTTAAAATTGGGGGATGTTACATGGAGATGGATTTAAATTTTATAATTAGTAGTTTACCAAATTTCTTAAAAGCTACAATAATTACGGTAGAATTGGCTTTTATATCTATTATATTATCCATTTTAATTGGATTAATAATAGAAATAGCAAGATATTTCAATATAAAATTGGTGAATATAATATCAAAGGCCTATATAGAATTTTCAAGAAATACTCCTTTGCTATTACAAGTATTCTTCTTATATTATGGATTAACCAAATTAGGAATAACCTTAAGTGGATTTACTTGTGGTGTAATAGGATTGTCATTTCTTGGGGGTGCGTATATGGCTGAATCCTTTAGAGGAGGAATAGATGCCGTAGCAAAATCACAAATAGAAAGTGGGCAAGCTATAGGGCTAAATAAAATGCAAATATTAAGGCATATAGTGCTGCCTATAAGTATTTCAATATCAATTCCATCTATTGCTGCAAATTGTCTATTCTTAGTAAAGGAAACTTCCATAATAGGATCAATAGCAGTTGCAGAGCTTATGTTTGTTACTAAAGATGTTATAGGAATGTATTATAAAACAACTGAAGCTTTAATATTAGTTGTTATATTTTATCTTATAGTATTACTTCCTATTTCAATACTAAGCAGAATTCTAGAGAGGAGGTTAAGACATGGAGAGTTTGGGCAATAATATAATTTTTAATTTTGATAATGGAAAGAGACTTGTAGAAGGGTTGTTAGTAACTTTAAATATTGCAGTAGTATCAGTTATATTATCAACAATGCTAGGAATGATTTTTGGAATAGCTATGACAAGTAAAAGAAAGATAGTAAAAATTATATGCAATATTTATCTAGAGAGTATAAGAATAATTCCAATAATGGTATGGCTCTTCATATTTTATTTTGGAGTACCAACACTTTTAGATATACATCTAGATTCTGTAATAGTTGGATATATAGTATTTACACTATGGGGAACAGCAGAAATTGGAGACTTGGTAAGGGGTGCAATTACATCAATACCTAAAATATATTATGAATCATCAATGGCACTTTCATTAAATAAAGCAAAAACCTATAGATATATAATAATTCCAATAAGTATAAGAAGAGTTTTACCTGGAATTATAAATTTAAGTACAAGAATGATTAAAACTACAACTTTAATGACCTTAATAGGAACCGTAGATTTAGTTAAAGTTGGACAACAAATTATAGAAAGAACAGTTTTAACAGAGCCAATGGCATCATTTTGGATTTATGGACTATTACTGATAATTTATTTTTTAATTTGTTTTCCAATATCCTTGGGAGCAAAGGCATTAGAGAAAAAATTAAATTAGGGGGATCTTATGAAGGAAGAAGTATTGCTTAAAGTTAGAAATTTAAAAAAGAGTTATGGAGAAATAGAAGCATTAAAAGGAATAGATTTAGATGTTAAAAAAGGTGAAGTCGTAGTTGTTTTAGGGCCTTCAGGTTGTGGTAAAAGTACGTTTTTAAGATGCTTAAACGGACTAGAAAATATAAAAGAAGGAGAAATAACTTTAAAAGGACATGGAATTTTAGGAAAGGAAGTAGAATTTGAAAAAGTAAGAGGCACAATAGGAATGGTTTTTCAAAGCTATGAATTATTTCCTCATATGAATGTTATAAACAATATTCTACTTGGACCAACTAAGGCACAAAATAGAGATAAAGAAGAAGTCACAAAACAAGCAGATGAACTACTAAAAAGAGTAGGTTTATTTAATAGAAAATTTGCATATCCAAGAGAACTTTCAGGAGGGCAAAAACAAAGGATAGCAATAGTAAGGGCATTATGTATGAATCCAGAAATAATGCTTTTTGATGAAGTTACAGCAGCATTAGATCCAGAAATGGTTAGAGAAGTACTTTTAGTGTTACTAGAATTAGCACAAAATGGAATGACAATGGTTGTTGTTACTCATGAATTAGAGTTTGCAAAACATGTAGCAGATAAAATTGTTTTTATGGAGGAAGGTACTATAGTAGAGGTATCAACTCCAGAAGAATTTTTCTCAAATCCAAAAACTGAAAGAGCAAAAAGCTTTTTAGCTTCATTTGATCTATATAAAGAAAAGTAAAAGGAAGGGGCAAAGAAAATGAAAAAAATATTATCATTATTATTAACTTTAGTACTAGCATTAGGAGCATTAGTTGGATGTGGAAGTAAAGCAGAAGAAAGCAAATCAGCAATTGATGAAATTAAAGCAGCAGGAAAAATAAGAATTGGGGTATTTAGCGATAAACCACCATTTGGTTTTGTTGATGAAAAAGGAGTAAATCAAGGGTATGATGTTTATTTGGCTAAAAGAATAGCCAAAGATTTATTAGGCGATGAAAATAAAGTTGAATTTGTATTAGTTGAAGCAGCTAATAGAGTTGAATATTTACAATCAAATAAAGTTGATATAATACTAGCTAATTTTACAGTAACACCAGAAAGAAAAGAAAAAGTAGATTTTGCAAACCCTTATATGAAGGTATCATTAGGAGTAGTATCATCAGATGGAAGTCCTATAAAATCAGTAGATGACTTAAAGGGTAAGAAATTAGTAGTAAATAAAGGAACAACTGCAGAAACATATTTTGCAAAAAATTATCCTGATATAGAATTAGTAAAATTTGAACAAAATACAGAAGCATTTGCAGCATTAAAAGATGGAAGAGGAGCAGCCTTAGCTCATGATAATACTTTACTATTTGCTTGGGCTAGAGAAAATGAAGGATATACAACCTTTATTTCAAGCTTAGGAGATGAAGATGCGATAGCACCTGCAGTTAAAAAAGGAAATACAGAACTTTTAGATTGGGTTAACAAAGAAATAGATACTCTTACTTCAGAAGGATTCTTTAAGGAAGCTTTTGAAAAAACTTTAGTTCCAGCTTATGGAGATACAGTAAAACCAGAAGCAGTTATTTTTAATTAAAAGCAAAGAAGAGAGAGTTTTTGTAAAAAAATGATATAGTAATTAATAGAAAAAAAAGGATAGGTATGATTAAATTTGGAATTATATCTGTCTTTTTTTTGTTAAAATATTAATAAGATTTGTTTTATGTAAAATAATATACAAGCTTATAGTTATAATAACAGTTATTTGAATTATATGATTATTTTGGTTATAATTAAAAGGTTATTACAAATAATACAATTTAATACAAGGAGGATTCTATGAAAAAGATAATTAATTTATTCACAATGTTTACTGTGATTTTTACATTGATAACTTTAGTTAGTTCTATATATCAATTATTTAGCGGACAAGCAACGGATACAAATGCTCATATATTAATAAGAGCCCTATTCACCATTGTCAGTGTGGGATTTTATGGTGTGTTTAGTTCAATAAAAATTAAAAATACTTATTTGAAAGTCATTATTCAGTATATAGTCTCTATAATATTTATTCTTATAATTGTTTGGGGAATTGGTTTTTTTGGAGAACTATCAAAAACAGCTTATAGAGATGCTTTCTTAAATTGGAGTTTTATATTTTTATCAGTAGTATTAGTTAAGGCTATTATTAAAAAATATATAAAAAAATAAATTAAATATAATGATATTAAATTTCATTCAAGAAACTTGTCATCATTATGATTATGAACTAATAATATATAATAATAACATTTTTATAGGAGAGTTATATGGCTAGAACTTATTCTTATTCAGCAGATTTTGATTCTGAAACTGAAGAACTTTTTAAGGAAGCTGTTTTTCTTGGTGAAGGTCATAATGGTATTGTTTATGAACTACCTGATAATAAAGCAATAAAGATATTTCAAGAGGCAAAATGTTGCAGGGAAGAAGGAGATATACTTAAAAAAGTAAGTAGGTCAAAGTATTTTCCTAAGATATATAATACAGGCAAGTTCTATATAGTAAGAGATAAGGTTGAGGGACATAGGTTAGATCATTATATTAAGAAAAAAGGTTTTAATTATGAAATCGCAGAGAATCTATATTATTTGATAGAGGAATTTAAAAAACTTGAATTTACTAAGTTAGATGCTAGATGCAGAGATATTTACATAACAAATGATAATAAAGTTATGGTAATAGATCCAAAGCAATGCTATAAGAGAAAGGTAAATTATCCAAGGCATCTTATGAAGGGACTTTATAAAGTTGGAGTACTAGAAAGCTTTATTGAAGACATTAGGCAAATAAATAAGAAGGTAGCTAATGAGTGGGAAAAGAAATTTCAACAATATTCTCAAAATAATGATTTAGAATAAAGTTATACAAATATTTTATTTAGTGAGATATAACCTATAAAATGAATTGAAATAAAACAATTCATCTTACAGGTTATTTTTTATTCTTTGGGGAATTATAAAAAGTTTCTAGTTAAATGTATACATAAGTAAAAACATATTGAAAAATATGGACAAAGTGGTATAATAATATTGAAAATGTGATAATGATTATTATTTGCTAAAAAATGTTATTTGGTCCTATAAAGGTCTATACGAAATCACATTAATGAATAATTTTATTGGTGAATGAAATAATAATAAAGGTATAGATATAGGAAAAAACAAATTACATTTAAAATAAAGGAGGAAAAAATAATGAAAAATTATTGTGAAATAGTAGACGTTGTAGCAAGACAAATTCTTGACTCAAGATGTTTCCCTACAGTAGAAGTTGAAGTTTACTTAGAAGATGGTACTGTAGGTAGAGCAGCAGTTCCATCAGGAGCATCAACTGGTATGTATGAAGCAGTTGAATTAAGAGATGGAGATAAAGATAATTACTTAGGAAAAGGTGTTTTAAAGGCTGTTCAAAACGTAAATGATACAATTGCAGAAGAGTTAATTGGATGTAACGTATATGATCAACCATATATAGATAAAATGCTTATTGAACTAGATGGAACTCCAAATAAAGCCAAATTAGGTGCTAATGCTATATTAGGTGTTTCACTTGCTGTTGCTAATGCAGCTGCTAAATCATTAGATTTACCATTATATCAATATGTAGGTGGAGTAAATGCAAAAGTTTTACCAGTACCTATGATGAACATAATCAATGGTGGATCACATGCTGATAATTCAGTTGATTTACAAGAATTCATGGTTATGCCAGTTGGAGCTAAGACATTTAGCGATGCATTAAAGATGTGTGCTGAAGTTTACCATACATTAAAGAAGACTTTACACGATAAAGGATATTCAACAGCTATCGGTGATGAAGGTGGATTTGCTCCAAACCTTAAGTCAAACGAAGAAGCTATTGAAGTTATTATAGAAGCTATAACTAAAGCTGGATACAAAGCAGGAGAAGATATGTTCATAGCTATAGATGCTGCTTCATCAGAATACTATAAAGATGGAAAGTATGTATTAGAACATGAAGGAAAAACTTTAACTGCAGCTGAAATGGTTGATTTCTTAGAAAACTGGGTAAATAAATATCCAATTATCTCAATTGAAGATGGTATGGCTGAAGAAGACTGGGAAGGTTGGAAGCTAATAACTGAAAGATTAGGAAAGAAAGTTCAATTAGTTGGTGATGATTTATTCGTTACTAACACTGAAAGATTAGAAAGAGGAATTGACTTAGGTGTTGGTAACTCAATTTTAATCAAATTAAACCAAATCGGTACTTTAACTGAAACTCTAAATGCAATAGAAATGGCTAACAGAGCTGGTTATACAGCAGTTATTTCTCATAGATCAGGAGAAACAGAAGATACTACAATTGCTGATTTAGTTGTAGCTGTTAATGCTGGTCAAATCAAAACTGGTGCTCCAGCAAGATCTGAAAGAGTTGCTAAGTACAATCAATTAATAAGAATTGAAGAAGAATTAGACGATGTAGCAGAATACAGAGGAAGAAAAGCATTCTTCAATATTAAAAAGTAATTAAAAATTATCAATAAGGATAAGTAAAAAGCTTATCCTTATTTTTGTATAAAGGTATTAATTTGTAATTATCCACTTGTAATATAGAATTTAATATGTTAAGATATCCTTATCTAAATACGACCGTTTTAAGTTACCATGGGAGGTATAGTTATGAAGAATTTTTTATTAGCTTTAGAAGCGATACTAGGAATAGCAATTATAATATCAGTATTACTGCAACCAAGTAAAACAGATGCATTAAGCGGATTAATTCAAGGAAGTAAAAATGAAACTTTCTTTTCAAAGAATAAGGCGAGAACTAAGGAAGCTATGTTAGTTAAAGTAACAATTATTACTATGACTTTATTTGCTGTGAATACAATAACATTATCTTTGATATAATGTTATAAGAAGGGGCTGCTGTTAAATTAGTAGCTCTTTTATATTATAAAATTAGGAGTGATTTTATGGGTATATTCAATGGACTAATGGGAAATGCATCAGAAGTTAATTTAAGTTCTTTAACAAAAGAGTATGAAAAAATATTAACATCAACAGAAACTATAGAAAAAGCCTATAAACTAGTAAGAGATATGTTTATCTTCACTAATAAAAGATTACTTTTAGTTGATAAACAAGGTATGACAGGAAAGAAAACAGAATATCATTCAATTCCTTACAAATCAATAACCCACTTTAGTATTGAAACAGCAGGACATTTTGATTTAGATGCAGAATTAAAAATATGGATTTCTGGAACGGCTCTTCCAATAGAAAAACAATTCAATAATAGCTTAAATATTTATGAGCTACAAACTGTATTAGCAGAATACTGCCTAAGATAATTTAGATAAGCTGAATTATAAGTAAGAATGAAAGAGTGAAAAAGTTTAGAAAGTAATTCACGTTGGTTGAATTATGAAGAATGGTTGTTTGTAGAATAAATATACAAATAACAATAGATAAATTTATAATTTATAGTGTTAATGGGCAATTGGCAATGTGGGTTGTTGATTGTCTATTTTTTTGATTAAATATATATTGGTAAATAAAACATTTGAAGGGAATTTAGTGAATTTAATAGGCAAATGCCTTTAAGTTGTGTAATATAAAAGTAAGTTGGTTAAAATATAAAGTGTGGTAAGTTGTAAAGCAATTTTGCTCAGTTCATAGTTGAATATAAAACTATTTTGTAGTTTTAAAAAATAAATTATATAAACTCTTTCATAGCTTATATATGGATTTTTTAATTCAGCTTTGCTTAAATAATTATTTTAATAACTGTGAACTGTGCCTTGTGAACTGTGCACTAAAAAATAGTATGGAGGAAATAATATATATGGGAGTTAAACAAACATTATTAAGTTTTATGAGGGAAGAAGCATATAGACCAATGGATATACAAGAATTGGTTTCTGTATTTGATATAAATCCTGATGAATATAAATCTTTTAAAAAAGTATTAAAATCAATGGAAAAAGAAGGGGTAATAGTTAGAACTAAGAAGGATAAATTTGGTGTTCCAGAAAGACTTGGATTAATTACAGGTAAATTAGAAGTTCATCAAAAAGGTTTTGGATTTTTATTGCCAGATACAGAAGGAGAAAAGGATGTTTTCATTCCTAGCTCATCTATGAAGGGTGCAATGAATGGAGATAGAGTTTTAGTTCAAATAACAAGAGAAGATTTAAATGGTAAGAAAAGAGAAGGTGAAGTACAAGAAGTACTAGAAAGAGCAAATAATAAAGTTATAGGCGTATATGAGGATAGTAGAAACTTTGGTTTTGTAGTTCCAGAAGATACAAGATTAAATCAAGATATATTTGTATCTAAAAAGGATAGAAATGGAGCACAAGATGGAGATGTAGTAATCTGTGAAATAGTTAAATGGGGAGATAAAAGAAGAAGTCCTGAAGGAATAGTTAAAGAAGTTTTAGGTAAAAAGGGAGATAAAGGACTAGATATTCTTACAATAATTAAGAAATATGGTCTACCAGAAGAATTCCCGGAAAAGGTTTTAAGCTATGCAGAAAATATTGAGGAAAAAATAGAAGATAAGGAATATGCAAGAAGAAAAGATCTTAGAAATTTAAGAATGGTAACAATAGATGGAGAAGATGCTAAAGATTTAGATGATGCTGTTTCAATAGAAAGACTTGATAATGGCAAATTTAGATTAGGAGTTCATATTGCGGATGTAACTCATTATGTAAGAGAAAAGAATCCTCTAGATAAAGAAGCTTTAAAAAGAGGAACTTCAGTATATTTGATAGATAGAGTTATCCCAATGCTTCCTAGAAAATTATCAAATGGTATTTGTTCATTAAATCCTAAGGTAGATAGATTAGCTTTGAGCTGCTTCATGGTTATTGATAAGAGTGGAAAAGTTATTCAACATGAAATAGAAGAAACAGTTATAAAAACTAGTGAAAGAATGACTTATACAGATGTAACAAAAATTTTAGAAAATAATGATGAAGAGCTTATAAAAAGATATGATTATTTAGTAGATGATTTTAAAGCTATGGAAGAACTATGTATTATTCTTCGTGAAAAAAGAATGAAGAGGGGAGCTATAGATTTTAACTTTGAAGAATCAAAAATAATTTTAAATGATCTAGGAAAGCCAATAGATATTAAGCCTTATGATAGAGCAATTGCAAATAGAATAATAGAAGAATTTATGCTTGTATGTAATGAAACAATAGCTGAGCATATGTTCTGGACTAATTTACCGTTTGTATATAGAATTCATGAAGAACCAGATGAAGAAAAATTAGAAAAGTTTAAAGAGTTTGTATATAACTTAGGTTATGTAGTAAGATGGGGTCAAGAAGCTCATCCAAGAGCTCTTCAAGATATATTAGAAAAAGTAAAGGGCAAAAAAGAAGAAACAGTAGTAAGTACACTTTTACTACGTTCAATGATGCAAGCTAAATATTCTCCAGAATGTGTAGGACACTTTGGGCTTGCAGCTAAGTACTATTGTCACTTTACATCACCAATAAGAAGATATCCAGATCTTCAAATTCATAGAATCATAAAGGAACAATTAAATGGAAAAATAGATGAAAAGAGAGCTGGAAGATTAACAAATATTGTTGAAATAGCATCAAAACAATCATCAGAAATGGAAAGATTAGCACAAGAAGCAGAAAGAGAAGTAGATGATTTAAAGAAAGCAGAATATATGCAAGAAAGAATTGGAGAAGAATTCTCAGCAATTATATCATCTGTTACATCTTTTGGGTTGTTTGCAGAGCTTCCAAATACTATAGAAGGATTAATTCACATAACAGCTTTAGACGACGATTACTATATTTACGATGAAGCTCATTTATGTTTAATTGGTGAAAGAACTAAAAAGATATACAGATTAGGTGATGAGGTTAAAGTAAAATGTACTAGAGTAGATATTGATAATAGAGAGGTTTACTTTGATTTAGTAGAAGAAGAACCTAAAAAAGAAATAATACCTAGCGAAAAGCTTAGCGAAAAGATTCAAGAAGTAAAAGAAGAAATGAAAAGTGAATTAATAGAAGAAGATAACAGCACTGAAGAACTGTAAAAAAATGAAAAGCATTTTTACTCAGTTCACGGTGCACAATTCACAGTTCACAGTTTTTTTAAAAAGTAACAGGTGTCAGGGAGCAGGTAACAAGTATTAGATTTTTTAGAGCAAAATAATTACTAGATATATAAGGAAAATCTTAATTTCTTCCTTAATTTTTAATTAGAGTTTAAACTTAATACTTGTTAGCTGATACCTGTTCCCTACCAAATGAAAACAACTGTGAATTGTGCACTGTAAACTGTGAATTGAATAAATTGCTTCGCAATTTATATCAATTCTGTTATACTTAAAGAAAAATAAGATGAGTGGTGAGAGTATGGTAAGAAAGAAAAATAGTAATACGCTAGCTGAAAATAGAAAAGCTAGGCATGATTATTTTGTGGAAGAAACTATAGAAGCGGGGATAGCTTTAGTTGGTACAGAAGTTAAATCAATAAGAGCAGGAAAATGTAACTTAAAAGAATCTTATGCAGATGTAGAAAATGGTGAAATTACTATAAAAGGTATGCACATAAGTCCTTATGAACAAGGTAATATTTTTAATGTAGATCCATTAAGAGAGAGAAAGCTTTTACTTCATAAAGAACAAATATCAAGATTTGCAGGGCTTGTATCACAACAAGGTTTTACTTTAGTGCCATTATCTTTATATTTAAAAAATGGTAAAGTAAAGGTTGCACTTGGCCTTTGTAGAGGTAAAAAGAATTATGATAAGAGAGATTCTATGCTAGAAAAAGCTCATAAGAGAGATATAGAAAGACAATTAAAGAATTCTACAAGATATTAAAATTAAAAATTATATAAAAACAATAAATATTTAAAATTAGTTAAACTTATTTGAAGTTTATTGTATTTAAGAAAAGTTAATAGTTCAATAACGTGAACTTATATGTATAAAACTATAATCTATAAATTTAAAAATAGATTATAGTTTTATTTATTTGTAGAAAAATTATCAATCTAATAGTAAACTTATATTATAGGCATAAACAGACATAAATATTAATATAAAAAAGGCTAAGGGGTATGGGTATGTATAATAAGAGTTTATTGATTGAGAATTCTCATAAAAGAAGTGAAGATTATGGTATTGAAAAAGATAGTAATCATTCAAAGATGATATTGCATGGAGATGAACTTAGGAAAGCATTAGAATTAAATAAAGAATTAATAGAAATATCAAAGCCTTATATAGACATGGTAGTTGAATCTGTTGAAGATAGAGATTTTATAATAATTTTAACAGATAATAATGGATGTATTCTTTATATTAAGGGAGCCAATGAAATAAAAGATGAATTAGGTAAGCTAAACTTAAAAATTGGAGCTTATATGGATGAAAAAAATATTGGAACCAATGCAATGGGAACAGCCATAAAAGAAAATAGATGTATTCAAATAACAGCAAAAGAGCATTATGTTAATATATTTCAAAGTTTAACATGCTCTGCAGCACCTATCCATAATAGTAAAGGTGAAATAATAGGTACATTAAATTTAACAGGAAAAAGTAATATGAAACATCCACACACTTTAGGATTAGTTATTTTTGGAGTAACAGCAATAGAAAATGAATTATATAGAATTAAAGCAAATTATATATTAAATCAAACTTACAATTATATGAAAACTGTCATAGAAAATGTGGACAAAGGTATAATGATTGTTGATACTCATGGAAAAATCATAAATATAAATGAACTTGGCTTAAATATTTTAGATAAGAGAAATCATAATTTAATAAATGAAGATATAAATCACATAATACCGAATTTTCAAAATGTAGTTGATAAAATATCAAAAAACAACAAACCTATAACAAAGGAAATAAAATTAAGTCATGCTAGTAAATATAAAACAGAAGTTATATTTAAAGGAATTAAACATAATGAAAAAATAATAGGAATTGTAGCAACCTTAACTAGGCTAAAGGAAGAAAATAAAGGTAATAATTTTACAGGTGCATTTTTTACATTTAATGATATTATAGGAGAAAGTGATGCAATTAAAAATGTAATAACAAATTGTAAGATTATAGCTAATAGTCCATCAACAGTTTTAATACAAGGAGAAAGTGGAACAGGAAAAGAAGTTTTAGCACAATCAATTCATAATTATAGTTTAAGAAAAAATAATAAATTTATAGCTATAAATTGTGGAGCTATACCAGCCAATATAATTGAAAGTGAGCTCTTTGGATATGAAGATGGAACTTTTACTGGTGGTAAAAAGGGTGGAAGGATAGGAAAAATTGAACTTGCAAATGGAGGAACCTTATTTTTAGATGAAATAGGAGAAATGCCACTTGATATGCAAGTTAAGCTACTTAGAGTACTTCAAGAGGGAAGAGTAACTAGACTTGGAGGAGGCAAAGAAATATCTGTAGATATGAGAGTGATAGCAGCAACAAATAAGGATTTAAAAAAAGAAGTTAAAAGAGGAAAATTTAGGGAAGATTTATATTATAGATTATGTGTAATTCCAATAAAACTACCGCCTTTAAAAGAACGAAAAGGAGATATAACAAAGCTTATTGAATACTTCCTTAATATGAAATCAATAAAATTAGATAAAGATATTCCTGTAATAAGTAATGAGTTATACAATAAGTTACTTGGATATAATTGGCCAGGTAATATAAGACAATTAGAAAATTCCATAGAAAATATAGTTAACTTAAATGGAGAACTTTCAGTAGATATAATAGATGAATACGAAGAAAAAGTAAGTACAAACTTAACTATAGATAATAAAGAAATCTTAGAAGAAAATATAAAAGAAAAATCATTTAACTTAGAAGAAATAGAAAAAAGAACAATAATAAATGCAATAGATAGTAACAAGCACAATATGACAAAGACAGCAAAGGCTTTAGGAATAAGTAGAAATACACTTTACCTTAAAATAAAAAAATATAATATTGACGTCAAATAAATTGCTTCACAATTTATTTTAGTTCACGGTTCACAATTCACAGTTCACAGTTATTGAAATAGTTAAAAGAAACTAAATTTTAAAAACTACACAGTAGTTTTATCCTAAACTGTGAATTGTGCACTGTGAACTAGCCAACTGTATTATAACAGGACAGTGTCCTAAAATAGAACGATTTTATTTTGAAAGTTGTTTTATTTTAGGACATATTTATTTTTGCAGAAAAAATATATCTTAGGAAAGTCAATAATTTAACAATATTGTTAAATAAAAAACTTTTGGCATGAGTATTGCTATTATATTAAGTGTAAATAAGTAAGAAATAAATTATATATATTTTAGGAGGTTTTTATTATGGCACGTTTTACATTACCAAGAGATTTATATCATGGAGAAGGTTCCTTAGAAGTATTAAAGACATTAAAGGGAAAGAAAGCGATGGTTGTAGTTGGTGGAGGCTCAATGAAGCGCTTTGGATTCTTAGATAAAGTTGAAAGTTATTTAAAAGAAGCAGGAATGGAAGTTGAACTTTTTGAAGGCGTGGAACCAGATCCATCAGTTGAAACTGTTATGAGTGGTGCAGAAGCTATGAGAAAGTTTGAACCAGATTGGATAGTTGCTATGGGTGGTGGTTCACCAATAGATGCAGCTAAAGCAATGTGGATTTTCTATGAATATCCTGACTTTACATTTGAGCAAGCAGTTGTTCCATTTGGATTACCTGAACTTAGACAAAAAGCTAAATTTGTAGCAATTCCATCAACAAGTGGTACAGCTACAGAAGTAACAGCTTTCTCAGTTATAACAGATTATAAAGCAAAAATTAAATATCCTCTAGCAGATTTTAACATAACTCCAGACATTGCCATAGTAGATCCAGATTTAGCACAAACTATGCCAGCAAAATTAGTAGCACATACTGGAATGGATGCATTAACTCATGCTATAGAGGCATATACTGCATCACTTAGATCTAATTTCTCAGATCCATTAGCTATGAAGGCTATAGAAATGGTTAAAGAAAGCTTAGTTGAATCTTATAAAGGTGATAAAGAAGCTAGAAATTTAATGCATGAAGCTCAATGTTTAGCAGGAATGGCATTCTCTAATGCTTTACTTGGAATAGTTCACTCAATGGCTCATAAAACAGGTGCAGTATTCCATATTCCTCATGGATGTGCAAATGCAATATTCTTACCATATGTAATTCAATATAACAGAGCTAAATGTGAAAATAGATATGCAGATATAGCTAAAATGTTAAAATTAGAAGGAAAAACAGATGCAGAACTAACAGATTCATTAATAGAAATGATAAACAATTTAAATACAGAATTAAATATTCCACATACAGTTAAAGAATACGGAGTAACAGAAGAAGACTTTAAAGCAAATCTACAATTTATTTCTCATAATGCAGTTTTAGATGCATGTACAGGATCTAACCCAAGAGAAATTGACGATGCAACAATGGAAAAACTATTTGAATGCACATATTATGGAACTAAAGTTAATTTCTAAAATAGGTTAAATTTTATAGTATATAATAAATTGAATTTTAAGGTTATCTTAAACAGAAGTTTCTTCTTTTTGAGGTAACCTTAATTTAAGGTTTTTATTTATAGTATAAATAATCAAAAATTTAAAGTATTTAGTAATATATAATAATATTTACAGTAATTAATTGTATGAATATTTAAAAAATGATAAGATTATATTATTAGGAAAAATAAGTCAGGGGGGTACAAACATGTATAAAATAGTTAAGAAAAGAGAACTCACAGACAATATATATCTTATGGATATAGAAGCGCCAAGAGTTGCCAAATCTGCTAAACCAGGTCAATTTATAATAATAAAAAATGACGATAAAGGTGAAAGAATACCTTTAACTATAGCAGACTATAATAGAAAAGAAGGAACTGTAACTATAGTATTTCAAGCTGTAGGAAGAGGAACAAAGGAATTAGCTAATTTCCAAGAAGGAGATTATGTTGCTGATTTTGTTGGACCTTTAGGACAACCTAGTGAATTTATACATGAAAATTTAGAAGATCTTAAAAACAAGAACATAATATTTATTGCAGGTGGTGTGGGGGCAGCACCGGTATATCCACAAGTTAAATGGATGCATGAAAATGGTATTGATTGCGATGTAATAGTAGGTAGTAGAACTAAAGACTTGCTAATATTAGAAGATGAAATGAAAGATGTAGCAGGAAATTTATATATATCAACTGATGATGGAACATATGGTTTTAATGGTAGAGTTACAGATTGCTTAAAATATTTGGTTGAAGAAAAGAAAAATAAATATGATCATGCAATAGTAATTGGACCTATGATAATGATGAAATTTATGAGTTTACTAACTAAAGAATTAAATATACCAACAACAGTAAGCTTAAATCCAATTATGGTAGACGGAACAGGAATGTGTGGAGCATGTAGAGTTACTGTAGGAGGAAAAGTAAAGTTTGCTTGTGTAGATGGACCAGAATTTGATGGACACTTAGTTGATTTTGATGAGTCAATGAGAAGACAAACTATGTATAAGTCTGAGGAAGGAAGAGCTCAGTTAAAAATTGAGGAAGGGGACACTCATAATCATGGCGGTTGTGGATGCAAGGTGGAATAATTATGAATATACAAGATAGAATGAAAAAAGTACCTGTTTCAGAACAAGCTCCAGAAGTTAGAGCAAAAAACTTTGAAGAAGTATGCTTAGGGTATTTAGATGAAGAAGCTGTAAGAGAAGCAAATAGATGTTTAAATTGTAAAAATCCAAAATGTGTAGATGGATGCCCAGTATCAATAAATATTCCAGGCTTTATATCATATATAAAGAAAGAAGAATTTGAAAACGCAGCTAAAGAAGTAGCAAAATACAGTGCATTACCAGCAGTTTGCGGAAGAGTCTGCCCACAAGAAAGTCAATGTGAAGGTAAATGTGTATTAGGAATTAAGGGTGAGCCAGTTTCTATTGGTAAACTAGAAAGATTTATAGCAGATTGGTCAAGAAAAAATAATATAGAGCTTGCAGAAACAGAAGAATCTAAAGAAAAAAAGGTTGCAGTTATAGGAAGTGGACCAGCGGGCTTAACTTGTGCAGGTGATTTGGCTAAAAGAGGATATGATGTGACTATATTTGAAGCACTGCATGAACCAGGTGGAGTTTTAGTTTATGGAATTCCTGAATTTAGATTACCTAAGGATGATGTGGTTAGACCAGAAATTGAAAACATAAAAAAATTAGGTGTAAAAATAGAAACTAATGTTATAATAGGCAGAACTATCACTATAGATGAGCTTATTGAAGAAGAAGGCTTTGAAGCAGTATTTATAGGCTCAGGAGCTGGACTTCCTAAATTTATGGGAATACCAGGTGAAAATGCAAATGGAGTTTTATCAGCAAATGAATTTTTAACAAGAGTAAATTTAATGAAGGCATTTAAAGAAGAATATCATACACCAGTTAAAATAGGTAAAAAAGTAGCAATAGTAGGTGGCGGAAATGTTGCTATGGATGCTGCAAGAACTGCTTTAAGATTGGGGTCAGAATCACATATAGTATATAGAAGAAGTGAATCTGAACTTCCAGCAAGAGTTGAAGAAGTACATCATGCTAAAGAAGAAGGCGTAATTTTTGATGTATTAACTAATCCAACAGAAATTTTAGTAGATGAAAATGGTTGGGTTAAAGGCATGAGATGTGTTGAAATGGAGCTTGGAGAGCCAGATGAATCAGGAAGAAGAAAGCCAGTAGTTAAAGAAGGTTCAGAATATATTATGGATGTTGATACAGTTATAATGTCTCTTGGAACTTCACCAAATCCGCTTATATCTTCAACAACAAAAGGACTTGAAACTAATAAGTGGAAATGTATAATTGCAGATGAAGCTGGACTTACAACAAAAGAAGGAGTTTATGCTGGGGGAGATGCTGTTACAGGAGCAGCAACTGTTATTTTAGCAATGGGAGCTGGAAAAAAAGCGGCAGAAGCTATAGATGAATATTTAAATGAAAAATAATTGACAAAGAAGTTATTTCTAGCATAATACTTATTAATATAAGTTGCTAGGAATAACTCTTTTTAGTATACTTAAATATGAACTTAATAACTAAATACTTAAATAAATAGTTAAATGTTAAGAATTTGTAAATATTTTTTATATCTTTTAGTAATTTAATGTTACTTTATAGTATAATCAAAACAATTAAATTTTTATACATAGTGAATATTTAATATGTAAAGGTTAAACTAGTTGATTTACCTTAGCTGAAAAAAATAATTTGTTTAAGTTTACGAATAAATATTCATGCTTACTTTATGATATATGTTTCAATTTATATTCATATATTAAATACTAAATAGACTTATTTGAGAAACACAACAAAATGAATGGAATATATACTTAAAGGATAAGCGCCACTTATATACGAAAGAGGGGGATTTTCCATGTACTTATCAAAATTTACTGATTACTCATTTAGGGCATTAGTATATTTAGCAGAAAACAGAGACAAGCTATGCACAGTAGAAGAGTTAGCAAAAAAGCTAGAAATTTCAGAACATCATTTAAAAAAGATTATTCATAAGCTTGCAAAGACAGACTTGATAATATCTATGAAAGGAAGAACAGGGGGATTAAAGCTGGGGCTAGATCCACAAAATATCAACTTAGGGGAAGTTATTCTTGTAACAGAAGACAATCTAAATATTGCACAATGCTTCAATAAAGATGATTGCTGTCCATTTATAAATTCAGGTTGCAAACTAAAAGGAATAATGCAAAATTCATTAAGTGCTTTTTTAAATGAATTTTCACAATACACACTTCAAGATTTGCTTAAGCAAGAAAATATAAGCGTATAACATAAAAGTTAGGCAATAATTTAAGAAATTAATAAATTTATTATTAAAATTAAAGTCATATCAGACCATTTAGTTAATTATTTTTTATTTAGTTATTAAGAAGCGAAGAAGTTAAAAAGGAAAATAAGCTATAAGAACAATAATGTAATTATAGCTCATTTTCTCTTTAGAGATGTTTATCTTAAGGAAACTACATAAAATTCACAGGAGGAGTTTTTCCAACCTAAATCAAAAGGAATCTTATATTTATTAATAGAATTTGAATTTACTAAGGGATATCCAAAGTTATCAAATCCTGTAATTATAGCGCTATGTTCTATATAATCACCATACTTATACATTATTAAGTCACCAATTTTAATTTTATCATTTGAGCTAGACATATTTTCTAGTATTTCATCAAAAGTACCAGAAAAAGATACAAAAGCCTTATTACTAGATAAAAGATAATCTAAAAGCTTTTCAGAATTAACCCAAGTATCACTAGCCATTACACCTTTTGATACAGTATATTTATAAGACCAGTCTTTATCCTGAGAAAGCCCACCCCCCTCAATATTATCAGCTAAACATTGAGAGATAAAATTAGTTGAATTTCCTGATCCAGCAACATAAGTATAATAATTTGAATTATAAGTATTATTTAAATTAGTAGAAAGAGATACTCCAGAATACTTATTAGCATAGTCCACAGCAGCCTTTCGATTATAAATTCCACTATATTCAGTACTATCATCAATATTAAAATTTAAATTATATGTTTTAAATTTAGTTAAAGGAATATTTTTTTCAGTTAAATTAAAGTTATAACCTTCAAGACCACCTTCAAAACAATCTTGATAATAATCCTTAGTTACGATAAAGGACTTTCCAAATTCTTTTAATTCTAAAGTATGAATCAAAGAAACCCCAAAACTATTAACTTTTTCAGGCACATTATTATATATGTAATCAAATTTATATTCTTCACTTAAAGTTAAATTATAAGTATTGTCTTTAATTTTTAATGCTTTAATTTTAGGTATAGATTCTATATTTTTAAAGGTTACATCCCTTTCATTAGCCCAATCTCTTAAATAAGCAATTCTTTTGAATTCATGATTTAAAGAATAGCAGCTAAAAGTTTGAGAAGTATCATAAAATTTATAAAGCTCCTCAACATTACCAGTTGTAAAAGATTCATTTCTAGTATCATATAAATCATTTAAAAATGAAATAATTGAACTTTCAACATTTTCATCAGCATCAGTTATAAAAGTACCAACATTTGCAATTGGTTCATTATCATAACCTTCGCTAAAAAAAACAGAAGGCACAAAAGATGAAGTTGAGGTCTTAGAAATAAAGAAAATAAAATTACCTACAAGAAAAATTGAAAATAAAGCATAGCTTATTGCAATTAATACTTTTTTCTTTTCTAAATCCTTAAAGATGTTTTTCATATAAAAACCTCCATATTCTAATTAACAAATAACCATTAACAATTAAATATAAATTAATAATAGTAGTATGTGCATAAAATGGATAAATATTTTAAAAAATTAAAAATTGCAAAAATAGTGTTAAAGTGTTAATAGATAATGATAACAATATAGGATATAATAAAAATAAAAACGGTTACTAATGAGTTGGAGGGATAATTTATGATTAATATTGGTGTTATAGGAACTAATTTTATAACTGAGTGGTTAATAGCTGGAGCTAGAGAAGTTGAAGGAGTAAATATATCTGCTGTTTATTCAAGAACAGAGGAAAGAGCAAGGGAGTTTGCAAATAAATTTGATATAAAAAACATATTTACAGATCTAGAGGAAATGGCTAAAAGTGATTTAATAGATGCAGTATATATAGCTTCACCTAATTCAATGCATGCTAAGCAAGCTATATTATTTTTAAATCATAAAAAGCATGTTTTAGGGGAAAAAGCTTTTGCATCAAATACTAAAGAAGTTGATGAAATGATAAAAGCAGCAAAGGAAAATGATGTTGTTTTAATGGAAGCTATGAAAACAACATTACTACCAAACTTTAGAGTTATAAAAGATAATCTTCATAAAATAGGAAAAGTAAGAAAATACTTTGCAAGCTTTTGTCAGTATTCTTCAAGATACGATAAGTATAAAGCTGGAGAAGTTTTAAATGCTTTTAAAAATGAGCTATCCAATGGAGCTATTATGGATATAGGAGTTTATTGTATAGCACCAATGGTTAATCTTTTTGGCAAGCCAAATACAGTAAAAGCAAATGGAATAATGCTAAAAACAGGCGTAGATGGAGAAGGTAGTATAGTCTTTGGATATGATGATATGGAGGGAGTTGTTATATACTCTAAAATAAGCAATTCATATCTTCCATCAGAGATCCAAGGAGAAGAAGGTAGTATTATAATAAATAAAATAAATAGCTTTGAAAATGTAAAAATAGTATATAGAGATGGCAGAGAAGAAGATTTAACATTAGAACACAAAGAAGCAAATATGTGTTATGAAGTAGAAGAATTCGCTAACTTGATTAAAAATAAAGAAAGAGAATCTAAAATAAATTCCTTAGAGGTTTCAAGAAATACAATTGGAGTTATTGAAGAAGCAAGAAAACAAATTGGAGTTGTTTATCCAGCAGACTTGGGTTAGTTGACAGTTGACAGTGCACAATTCACAGTTCACAGTTGGGTTAGGTAACGGGGAACAGGTAACAGGGAACAAGTGACAAGTAACAGGTTTTTAGTTCACAGTGCACAAGGCACGGTTCACAGTTGGGTTAGGTAACAGGGAACAGGTAACAGGTTTTTAGTTCACAGGTGCTTTTAGGTAATAAGTAATAGTTAATGAAATAATTAAAATTTGGGTTGGGAATTTTGAAGGATTTAGTAACAGAGAATTTATTAATACGAGGTTTTAGGGAAACTGATGGTGAGGATTTGTATGATGATATTTATCTGATGAAGATGGTAATCTAATTTGGAAAGATACTTATGAATATGTATTACTTAAAGATGAATGCAATTGTTAAGAAAATATAGAAGTAAATTAATAATTGAGGATTTAAATGGACAATAATATAATAAAATGAATTTGAAAAAATGGGATGATGATTTGGAGAATTTAATAATTAGAAAAGAAAGAAAAGATGATTATTTTAATGTTGAATATATGACTAAGAAGGCTTTTTGGAATTTACATGTGCCTGGATGTAGTGAGCATTATTTAGTTAATATTCTCAGGAAAAGTGATGATTATATTGAGGATTTAAGTAGGGTAGCTGAACTTAATGGAGAAATTGTTGGAACAATAATGTACACAAAATCTTATGTTATAAATGAAACAGATAGCACCGAGGTTTTAACCTTTGGCCCTTTATGTGTTGATCCAAGTTATCAAAATAAAGGTATAGGAAAGGCTTTACTAGAAACAACTATGGAGTTAGCAAAGAAAGATGGACATAGGGCAATTATAATATACGGGGAACCAGAATATTATCCAAGGTATGGTTTTAAAACTTGTGATAACTTTGGAATAACTACAAAAGATTCTAAAAACTTTCCTGCATTTATGGCAATTGAACTTGTGCCAAATGGACTTAAGGATGTACATGGAAGGTTTTATGAATCTAGAGTGTTTGAAGAGTTAATCGAAGAAAAAGTAGAAGAATTTGACAAGAAATTTCCTTATATGCAGAAGTTAAAACTGCCAGGACAGTGGGATTTTTAATAGTATGAAAATAAACCAGATAATATCTGGTTTATTTTCAGACTGCTGACAAAG
>NZ_LBMX01000062.1:0-1511 GCF_001010885.1 Clostridium sp. C8
AGACATTAATTTTATGTTTTTACTAGAGGGTGCATCCGCTCCGGATCACTCAACATTTGCTAGGTTCAGAAGCTTACATTTTTCTCCATGTGCTAAAAGAATTTTAGGTAAAATGTCTAATTTTCTTTATGAAATTGGTGAGATATCAGGAGATGCTATCTTTATTGATGGCACAAAAATAGAAGCTTATGCAAATAAATATACTTTTGTCTGGAAAAAGGCAGTTACAAAAAACATGGCAAAATTGCTAATTAAAGTGGCCGCCCTTGTTAAAGAGTGCGAAGAACTTTATGACATTAAGTTAATCTATAAAAATGAAGTTCAAATGAAACATGTAAAAAAGCTTAGAAAAAAGCTTTATGTACTAAAGAAATCAGAAGGAATAGAATTCGTTCACGGATGTGGGAAAAGAAAAACTGCATTGCAACGATCAATAGAAAAACTTGAAGAATATCTTTCAAAGTTTAAAGAATATACTCAAAAAGTTTACACTTGCGGAGATAGAAACAGTTACTCAAAAACTGATGTTGATGCTACATTTATGAGGATGAAAGAAGATGCTATGAAAAACGGTCAACTTAAGCCAGCTTATAATGTGCAGCATGGTGTAGATTCAGAATATATTACATGGCTTACAGTTGGACCACAACCAACGGATACAACTACGCTAATACCTTTCTTGAAAAGCATGGAAGAAAACTTAAAATTTAAATACTTAAAAATAGTTGCAGATTCTGGATATGAAAGTGAGGAGAACTATTCATTTATTGAAGAAAATAATCAAATAGCATTTATTAAGCCATCTAATTATGAAATATCAAAAACAAGAAAATATAAAAATGATATCGGTAAAATAGAAAACATGGATTACAATGAAGAAAAAGATTTCTACATATGCCGAAATGGTAAGCAGTTACAGGCTGAAAATATAAAAATTAGAAAATCTAAAACAGGATATGAAAGTGAAAAGACAATTTATGTTTGTGAAGATTGCAATGATTGCACTTACAAGGGGAGTTGCATCAAAGGGAATAATTGTAAAACTCCTTTGGAAGAAAGAGTAAAAAGATTTGAAACATCAAAAAAGTTTAATCGCCAAAGAAAGTCTGATTTAGAAAAAATTCTAAGCGAAGAAGGTTGCTTGCTTAGAATGAACAGAAGTATTCAAGCAGAAGGTTCTTTTGCACAAATAAAACAAGACATGAATTTCAGAAGATTTATGTGTCGTGGGCAAAAGAATGTATTAGCAGAAAGTATACTTCTTGCAATGGCGCACAATATAAATAAATTACATAGTAAAATACAAACGGGCCGCACTGGTAAGCACTTATTTGAATTGAAGAAAGCCTCATAAGTTAAATTTTAAAAAAGCCTTTTTTCTGAGGCTTATTGAAGTGCGCCTATTTTTAGTTGATTTACATGCAAATAAAAATAACACCTAAAAAGTTAATTTATAGAATAGAAAAAGGAGCTATCGCTAACGGATTTTAATCCACTAATGCGACAGCTCC
>NZ_LBMX01000063.1:0-1511 GCF_001010885.1 Clostridium sp. C8
AGACATTAATTTTATGTTTTTGCTTGAGGGAGCATCCGCTCCGGATCATGCAACATTTGCAAGATTTAGAAGTCTTCATTTTGCTCCATGTTCTGAAAGGATCTTAGCTGAAACAGCTAAATTTCTTTATAAAATTGGTGAGATATCAGGAGATGCTATCTTTATTGATGGCACAAAAATAGAAGCTTATGCAAATAAATATACTTTTGTCTGGAAAAAGGCAGTTACAAAAAACATGGCAAAATTGCTAATTAAAGTGGCCGACCTTGTTAAAGAGTGCGAAGAACTTTATGATATTAAGTTAATCTATAAAAATGAAGTTCAAATGAAACATGTAAAAAAGCTTAGAAAAAAGCTTTATGCACTAAAGAAATCAGAAGGAATAGAATTCGTTCACGGATGTGGGAAAAGAAAAACTGCATTGCAACGATCAATAGAAAAACTTGAAGAATATCTTTCAAAGTTTAAAGAATATACTCAAAAAGTGTACACTTGCGGAGATAGAAACAGTTACTCAAAAACTGATGTTGATGCTACATTTATGAGGATGAAAGAAGATGCTATGAAAAACGGTCAACTTAAGCCAGCTTATAATGTGCAGCATGGTGTAGATTCAGAATATATTACATGGCTTACAGTTGGACCACAACCAACGGATACAACTACGCTAATACCTTTCTTGAAAAGCATGGAAGAAAACTTAAAATTTAAATACTTAAAAATAGTTGCAGATGCTGGATATGAAAGTGAGGAGAACTATTCATTTATTGAAGAAAATAATCAAATAGCATTTATTAAGCCATCTAATTATGAAATATCAAAAACAAGAAAATATAAAAATGATATCGGTAAAATAGAAAACATGGATTACAATGAAGAAAAAGATTTCTACATATGCCGAAATGGTAAGCAGTTAAAGGCTGAAAATATAAAAATTAGAAAATCTAAAACAGGATATGAAAGTGAAAAGACAATTTATGTTTGTGAAGATTGCAATGATTGCACTTACAAGAGTAGTTGCATCAAAGGGAATAATTGTAAAACTCCTTTGGAAGAAAGAGTAAAAAGATTTGAAACATCAAAAAAGTTTAATCGCCAAAGAAAGTCTGATTTAGAAAGAATTCTAAGCGAAGAAGGTTGCTTGCTTAGAATGAACAGAAGTATTCAAGCAGAAGGTTCTTTTGCACAAATAAAACAAGACATGAATTTCAGAAGATTTATGTGTCGTGGGCAAAAGAATGTATTAGCAGAAAGTATACTTCTTGCAATGGCACACAATATAAATAAATTACATAGTAAAATACAAGCGGGCCGCACTGGTAAGCACTTATTTGAATTGAAGAAAGCCTCATAAGTTAAATTTTAAAAAAGCTTTTTTTCTGAGGCTTATTGAAGTGCGCCTATTTTTAGTTGATTTACATGCAAATAAAAATAACACCTAAAAAGTTAATTTATAGAATAGAAAAAGGAGCTATCGCTAACGGATTTTAATCCACTAATGCGACAGCTCC
>NZ_LBMX01000064.1:0-26620 GCF_001010885.1 Clostridium sp. C8
AATAATCTTGACATTAATATAAATGTTTACAAAAGGGTATCGAAGTGCTATAATTTTTATGATATAATATTTTGTGGGTTATATATAAAATTATAAGGGGATGAAAATGTGAGAAATATTAGAAAAAGGGTTTTAACAGCTATCTTAAGTACAGCAGTTTTACTTAATGGAACAATTTATTCCAATGGAAAAGTTGTACAAGCAGAGGAAAAATCAGAGGTTAAGGTAACAATACTTGGTACTTCAGACTTACATGGAACATTAGTACCATGGGATTATGCATCTGATTCAGCAAACACATCAGGAAGTTTATCACAAATTTCTAAGGTAGTTTCTGATGTAAGAAAGGAAAATCCAAACACAATTTTAATTGATGCAGGAGATTCAATTCAAGGTAATTTTATTGAAACATTTAAAAATGGGGATGTACAACCTATACTGTTAGCAATGAAGGAAATGAAGTATGACACATGGACATTAGGAAATCATGAATTTGATTTTGGCCTTGATGTGTTAAAAAGAGCAACAGATCAATTAGCAGGCTCAACAATGACACCTATATCAGCAAATATCTACAAGCCAGATGGAACAAGGTTTATAGAACCTTATAAAATAGTTGAAAGAGATGGACTTAAGATTGCCCTTATTGGAATAACAACTCCAATGGTTGAACAATTTAAAACTCCAGAGCAAATAGGATTTATGAAATTTAAAAGTCCTATAGAAGAAACACAAAAAATTATTAAAGAATTAAATGGAAAAGTAGATGCAATGGTTGGAATTATGCACATGGGTGTTGATAATGAAAATAATATAGCAGATACTGGTGTAACAGATGTAGCTAATGCATGTCCAGAACTTGATGTTATTTTTGCAGGACATATGCATCAATTAATTAAGGATAAGGCAATAAATGGAGTGAAAATAGTAGAGCCAGGTAAATATGGACAATACTTATCAAGGGTTGATGTTACTTTTAAGAAGGATAGCAATAACAAATTAGTTTTAGATAAGAGTTCAATAAGTGACAGAAGTTACTCTATTAAAGGAGTAGAATCTGATAAAAACATTGAAGACTTAGTTAAGCCTTATCATGATAAATTAAGAGCAGATGCAAACATTGTAATTGGAGAAGTAAAGGGTGTTAACATGGTTGATCCAGATGAAATCCCAGGAATTCCAACAGTTCATTTAGAGGATACACCTCTTATAGATCTTTTCCATGAAGTAGCTCTTTACTATAGCAAAGCAGATGTAGTTTCATTAGGAACAGACAATGAAAAAGCTAAGCTTAATGTAGGACCAATAAAGAGAAAAGATATTGCATTTAACTACACATATGCAGGGGGAGAAGTAACAGTATATGAAGTTACAGGAGCTCAACTAAAAAAATATATGGAGTGGTCAGCAGATTACTATAATACATTAAAGGATGGAGATATAACTATAAGTTTCAATCCTATAAGAAGAGCATCTAAATATAGCACAAATGATTACTTTGGTGGAATTAATTATACAATTGATTTAACTAAAGAATCAGGAAACAGAATAACAGATTTAAAATATAAAAATGGAACACTAATAAAAGATACTGATAAAATTAAATTGGGAATGAACTCCTATAGAATGGATCAGCTTTTAGCTAAGGGTGGAATATTTGAAAATGAAAAAGAATCAATTAAGAAAACAGATTTTGATTCAAAATTAATTTATGGAGAAGATGAAGGAACTATAAGAAATTTAACTATTAAATATATAAAAGAAGTTAAACAAGGAATAGTTGAAAGCAAAAAGCAAGATAACTGGAAAGTAGTTGGAATAGATAGAAATTCTGCAGATTATAAAAAGGCAGCTGAATTAGTTAAAAGTGGAGAATTAAAAATTCCTACAACAACAGATAAAAATGGAATTGTTTATACAGCTATAGCTTCTATAAACAAAAAGGATTTACCAGTAGACAATACTGATAATAAACCAAGTACAAAGCCAGAAGATAATTCTGAAAAAGATAAAAATCCAGCAGATAATCAAGAAACTACTAATGGAAATAACTCAAGCGCTAGTGGAGATGCAAACACTTCAAGTAATGAAGAAACAGGCAAGAAAGGAAATCTTCCTAATACAGGAGCAGCAGTTAGTGCAACTCAAATTTTAACATTTGCTAGCATACTTCTATTATCAGGAGTTGTACTAATTAATAGAAAAAAGAAAGTTAGTTAAGGAATGTTTAATTAATGTGGAGATCAGGTATGCCTTGACTCCACCGAATAATAACTAATAATATGAAATATATAAATTTTTAAGGGAAGCCATTAGGCTTCTCTTAATTTTAATTTTTTTAAATCTATTCATAAAATTGGACTTTATCTAATTACAAATATAAAAATTGCAACTAAAAAAATAAATATTGCAACACATAAACTAAATATTGCAACTAATTTATTTTTCTTCCAATACTGAATGGCTTGAATCAACATCAACACACCCAGCAATGGTTCAAATACATTTATTGCAGTTTTCCAGATACCTAAAATCTGCATACCAGCCAATATTATTATGCTTAGGGAACAAATAATACCCATTACAGATAGCACTTTCTCATATGCTTGTTTTTGACTCCATATATCTTTAATATTTTCCATTTTACCTCCTATATATTCCTATTTGATGCTCACAATTTAATATAATTGCTCAACATTTTAATTAAGTATCAAATTACTATTTTTCTATTACTCAAATTTGTTCCTAATTTAATTATAACATATTTTGTAAAAAGTTTTGCTTATTTCATTTTGCTCATTTTTATTGTTATCCACCTAATGCGTAAGCATTGTTTACGCAAAGCAAGTGGGTCAAAGTTGACCCACTAAGCCCCCCGGGGGTGAGCGAAAGTAAGTTCGCGAACCGAAGGGGGATTTTTATGATATTTTTTAAAAAATCTTCGTTAAATTGGGGGGTTAGTGAATTTTGTATCCAAATAAATGACGATAGTTTTTACAGCTATCGTCATTTTGGTTTAATAAAAAATAATAATAGGATATAATATAAGTAGTAGATTATGTTATTATTAAGAAATTTCATAAATATAAGTTTATTATAATATAAATGAAAGCAAGGAGATAACTTCTAATCATCTTCTTGCAGTTGGTGGGAAATTTTTATAGATAGAAAAGTAATTAATGAGGGTGATATTTTGATTAAGAGAAATGATATAACTGATGAACAATTATATTTTGCTATATATTGTATAACTGCATTAAGCCGTAATTTAAATATGATACCATCAGATGTATATAATTTGCTTACTGAAAAGACTAAAATATTAGATGAATATATTATAAAATATTATGATACACTTCATACTCAAGGAGAAGATTATATTGTAGGTGAAATAGTCAGTTTATTAAAAAGTAAGGGGATTAAAGTATGATAATATATCATGGATCAAATATGGTAATAAAAGAGCCTAAGGTAATTAAATCTAATAGAGCATTAGATTTTGGAATCGGATTTTATGCTACAACTTTTAAGGTGCAAGCAGAAAAATGGGCTGTTAGAAAATGTACTAACTTTAATGGAGAAATAGAAGGAACGCCGATTGTATCTATATATGAATTAGATTTAAATTTTGCTAATGAGAATTTTAAAATTTATGAGTATGAAGGTGTAACTAAGGAATGGCTTGAATTTATTTTAAGTAATAGAAAAGATATCAATTCAAAATCACCATATGACATTACTATTGGAGAAGTTGCTGATGATCAAGTCTTCGCAACAATAAACCTTTTAACAAGAGGATGGATAGAAATTGATACCGCTATTAAGAGATTAAAATTTAAATCCCCAAATAACCAAGTTTGTATTAATAATCAGCAAGTGATTACAGAATGTTTAAAGTTTATTGGAATGGAGGAGGTAAAATAATATGAAAATGAATGAATTTGATGAAGTGCTAGTAATGCTTATAGATGATGTGATAATAAATATTAGTAAATTAAAATCAATAAGTAAATATGAAGCCATGAAATTATTTTACTTATCACCAATAAGTAAATTGATTTATAAAAAAGAAACAGGATTATTTACACAAAGTGCTGTTAGCATAGCGCATAGATGTATAACTAATTAGCAATAGCAATTGAGTCCAGCAAAGTGTGTCCTCACAAACAACCCAGGGTAGAATAAATTTCCAGATGTGAGCAAGTGGGTCATTTCATAGCAAGGAGCTAACTTCTAGTTATCTCCTAGCACCTCGGGGGAATTTTTCATTATTAAGTGGGTCACTTCGTGCCCCACAAGTACCCCCGGGCATTTACGAACGTAAGTTCGTAAAGCGAAGTAGTCACATTTTGTAATATCTTTTTGACGAACTTCCGTTAAAGGAGTATTTAATAAAATTCATATATGTTAAAAAGATACAGGTGATAAATTCTATCATCTGTTTTTATTTATATAAAAATTTAAAAAATAATTGAATAAGAATATACATTCGTGCCAATAATTCAGATAGATTAGAATTTGGAGGTAAAAATAATGAATAGAGTAACTTTAATTGGAAATGTAGTAAAGGATTTAGAATTGAAAAACTATAATTCGTCAGATGGAAATGGAAGTTATGTACAGTTTACTTTAGCAATAAACGATCAAAGAAATAAAGATAAGGAAGCTGTTTTTATAAGTATAGTTTCTTTTGGAAAACAAGCTGAAATACTTTCAAAGTATTTATCTAAAGGAAGAAGAATAGCAATAGAAGGAAAACTAAACAATGCAAGCTATATAAATAGTAATGGAGAAAAGAAGTATAGTAATAATATAATTTTAGAGGAATTTCAATTTTTAGATAATAAAAAAGAAAACGTTATTTAACAATAACTTGGAGTTAGTATATGACTTATAAAAAAAGAGAATGGTGGCCAGGCGTAGTACTACATATTACCGCTCGTGGAAATCATAGAAATGATATTTTTAGAGATGAAGAAGATTTTCAAATATACCTAGATTTAATGAAAGAATCTATAGAGTTTTATAATGCTGATTTTGAAGTTTATGCGTATTGTTTAATGGATAATCATGTTCATTTACTTGTAAAATGTAAAGAAAGGCATATATCCTTATTTATATCTAGGATTCATAGTTTATATGCAAAAATATTTAATAATAAATATAGGTATATAGGATATCTATTTCAAAATAGATATTTTACAGAAGTTATCGAAGATGATTCACAATTATTAGCAACTTGTAGATATATACATTTAAATCCAGTGAGAGCCAAAATGGTT
Source organism: Clostridium sp. C8 (assembly GCF_001010885.1). Classification (NCBI taxonomy): domain Bacteria; kingdom Bacillati; phylum Bacillota; class Clostridia; order Eubacteriales; family Clostridiaceae; genus Clostridium; species Clostridium sp. C8. Next base: position 5,283 of record NZ_LBMX01000064.1, read on the forward strand.
AAAAAGCCAGAAGAATATAATTGGAGTAGTTATAATATGACTATAGGCTTAAAAGAAGAAAAAATAATTGATAGTAGCAAGATACTAAGTTATTTTAAAAGTGAAACAGCTAGGTTTCTATATAAAGCTTTTGTAGAAAATCTTATAAAGAATAATTTTTCTGAGGAGGAGAAAGAAATTGGCATCATCAGTTAAAAGTTTTGCTATATCTGGTATAGATGCTTATGTTGTAAATATTGAAAGTGATACTATATATGGTCAGCCCTCTGTAACTATAGTTGGTCTTGGAGATGCTGCAATAAAAGAAGCAAGGCAAAGATTAGAGGCAGCTATAAATCATGAAAATTATGATTTTCCCAAAATGAAGGTAGTTATAAATTTGGCTCCAGGGGATATAAAGAAAAGTGGATCGCATTTTGATTTAGGAATGGCAATAGGAATACTAATTCAAACTAATCAGATAACTATAAGTGAAATTAATACTTTTGGATTTATTGGGGAATTATCTTTAAATGGTGAGTTAAGACCTTGTTCTGGAATACTACCAATGGCAATAGAAGCAAAAAAGAAGGGAATAAATAATTTAATTGTACCTAAGGATAATTTGCAAGAAGCTTCATTAGTTAGTGATATAAATATTTTTGCATTTGAGACACTAATTGATGTAGTTAAATTTCTAGAAGGTACATCTACATATAATAATTTTTTAGAGATATATAAGGAGAATCATAAAATAAGCAGAGATTACCTTTTAGATTTTGAAGATGTTCAGGGGCAAGACTCTCTTATAGAATATATTGTTGTATCTGCTGCTGGTGGTCATAATATAATTATGTCAGGTTCACCAGGCTGCGGAAAATCTATGATAGCTAAAAGAATTCCAACTATTTTACCAATGATGACTGAAAGGGAAGCCTTAGAAGTAACTAAAATTTATAGTGTTGCAGGACTTTTAAAAAACAAGGGAACCTTAATAACAGAAAGACCATTTAGAGCCCCTCATCATAATGCATCTATGAATGCTTTAATTGGGGGCGGTAATAACGCAATGCCAGGTGAAATATCTTTAGCACATAATGGTGTCTTATTTCTGGATGAAATAGCTGAATTTAGCAGAAGAACTTTAGATGCGTTAAGACAGCCTATGGAAGACGGGGTAGTTACGGTTTCAAGAGTAAAATATACTAATTCATATCCAGCAAGTTTTATGATAGTAGCAGCTATGAATCCTTGTCCTTGTGGCTATTATGGTGATAGCAGATGTAAATGCACAGACTATGAAATTTTAAAATATAGACAAAAAATATCAGGGCCTATTTTAGATAGAATAGATATTCAAAAATATGCCCAGCCAGTAGATTTTATGGAATTATCTAATTACTCTAATGGAAAAACTTCGAAAGAATTAAGAGAAAGGGTAGAAAGAGCAAGGTTTATTCAAGTTAAAAGATTTAGAAGACTTGATAAAATAAATTGTAATGCAGAAATGACTCCTGCAATGATAAAAGAGTTTTGCGCTTTAGATGAAGATTGCAATAGGCTTATTCAGCTAGCTTATGAGAGATTTAGATTTAGTGCAAGATCTTATCACAAGTATTTAAAGGTTGCTAGAACCTTCGCAGATATGGATGAATCAAAAAATATAAGAAAAGAAGATATTATTAAAGCTCTTATGTCAAGGGATTTAGATAAGGAACAGGCAAATATGATTGTAATATAAAGTAAAAATTTTATATAGGGGAATATATGAAAGAAAATTATTTATATTGGATTTGGTTAAATGAAATAAAAGGAATTGGGCCTATTATAGCTAGAAGGTTAATAGATAATTTCCACTTTCCAGAAAATATTTATGATGCGCCGAAAGAAATGCTGCTATCTATTCAAGGAGTAGGGGAGAGTCTAGCTGAAAATATAGTAAGAAGCAAGAGTCTAGAGAAAGCTAATTCAATTTTGGATAAATGTGAAAGAGACAAGATAAGGATAATAAATTATAAGGACGAAAAGTTTCCTTATAGTCTAAATAATTATTCTAATATGCCTATTTTACTTTACTATAAAGGAAGTCTATGGAATAACTTAGAGAGTGTAGCAATAGTTGGCTCCAGAAGGTGTACTAATTATGGTAAGCAAATTACAGTTGAAGCAGCAACATATTTAGCTAGAAATGGGATACCAGTAATAAGCGGCATGGCAAAGGGAATTGATAGCTATGCTCATACAGCTTGCATAAAAGCTGCAGGGAATACAGTAGCTTTTTTAGGGTGTGGGGTAGATATATGTTATCCAAAAGAACATGCTGGGCTTATGGAACAAATAATTGCAAATGGAGCAGTAGTTTCAGAATATCCACCAGGAACCATGCCAAGCACACATAATTTTCCTAGAAGAAACAGACTTATAAGTGCTTGTTCTAAAAAAGTTCTAATTGTAGAAGCAGGAGAAAATAGTGGCGCTTTAATAACTGCTAAATATGCAAGAGAACAAAACAAGCAAATATACGCTGTTCCAAATAATGTCTATTTAAAAGAAAGTAAAGGCACAAATAAACTTATAGCTGAAGGTGCAAAAATATATTTAACTCCTAAACAACTGTTAATAGAAAATAATAATATTAATTATAGTAGCAATCATATAATTGAACAAAGCTTTGGTAAAATGGAGTATGAAATTTTCAATATAATAAGAAATAAACCAAGCACAATAGATGAAATAATAATTATTTTAAATAAAGATATATCTTTATTGTTTGATATATTACTTTCAATGGAGTTAGAAGGAAAGATATATCAAAAAGCAAATAGGTATTTTCTTAAATCTAAATAAAATCCATAAAATAGCTTTAATTAGTAGGGATGTTATAGTGTTAGTAACAATGAGATAACTTTTAGCTATCTTCTAGTATATCAAGGGAAGTAGAGTAGATAAAAATATTTACTCTATTTTTTTATAGATTTTTTAAAAAATCCTCATAAGTGCATATATACATTAATGAGGAGGTGATAAACATGGCAAACTCAGTATTAGTACAAAATTCAGTAGAGGTTAAATACCAAATTGGTGTTGACTCTAAGGGCAAGGAAGTATTTAAGAAACAAACTTTCAAAAATATTTCTGCAGATGCTACAGATGATAATTTAGTAGAATTATCTGATGCAGTTGAAAGTCTTATGGATTACACAGTAAGTACAATCCAAAAGCAACAAAACTTTATAATAACTAGAGGTTAATTTACCTTATTAGTTATTAAACAGCATTAAAATTTAGTAATGTAATTTATGAAAGGGGGGTATATCATGATAGAAAGAAGTGCAAAAATGACTTTTAAAGATGTTTCAGGGAAAAAGGTTAACTTAATAGTTAAAGATGTTAAGGAAAATGTTTTAGATGCTGACATTTCTGCTCTTATGGACTCTGTATTAACTAATAAGTTAATAAAAACAGAAGCTGGTGATCTTGTGGAAATGGTAGAAGCAAAGGTTATAAATAAAGAAACAACAACTGTTGCTCTTTAGTTTAATATATAGAGTGTCCAAATTTGGACACTCTTTTCATAGTTTTGAATTATTATATGAAAATGAGTTACTTTAAATGCAGTTATGGAAGCCATGTCTGAAATTAAAAATAGCAAGTGGGTCACTTCGTACCCCACAAGTACCCCCGGACATAACGGAACGTATGTTCGAGAAGTGAGAGAAGCGCATTTTGCTATGATCTTCTAACCAACCTTCAGTAAATTTTTATTTATTATATTTCGTATATAGAAAATGGCTATAGTTTTTGAAATTATAGTCATTTTTGTTTAAGAAAAAGTGATAGTAGGTTATAATAATATATATGTTAGAAGAGAAAAAATATAAAGGAGATGGTATATTGGATATAATAGATCAAGCTCATGATAAATTATTTAAAGAAACATTCGGGAATATTGAAATAGCTAAAGATTTTATGAATGAATATTTGACAACTAAGCTAAGAGGTAATCAATCTAGAGACATTAGAACCCTAAAAAGATTCGTTTATAAATAAGAAACTAAAAGAGGTGTTTTCGGATTTATTTTTTAGGGTGGATGTAAATAATAATGAAGGATATATTTATTTCTTATTTGAACATAAAAGTTATAAGGATAAATTAGTGATATTTCAATTACTAAGATATATGATAGAAATATGGGAAAGCAAAATCAAAAAAGAAAATAATAATAAATTACCTATTATTATTCCACTACTGATATATCACGACAAAGGACATTGGAATATAAAAACAAAACTTAGTGAAATGATAAGTATAGCTAGTCAAATATCAGTAAAGGGGAGTGAGCTAGTAATGACAGTAGCGGAACAATTAAGGCAAGAAGGAATAAGAGAAGGAATAAAAGAAGGAATAATAAAGATAGCTAAAAATGCAATAGTAAAGGGATTGAAAGAGGAAGATATAATCGAGTTGACAGGGCTAACTAAAAAAGAAATTGATAAAATAAGAAAAGATATGCTTCAATAAAAAGCAAGCGGGTCATTTCATACCCGCAAAGCCCCCCAGGGATGAGGGAACGTAGGTTCTCGAACCGAAGGGGGTTGCGTTTTGTGACATCCTTCTGAAAAGTCCTCGTTATAGGAAGTAGGCAACTTTATGTCCTAATAAGATTCTCGTGGGTGAACGAGAATACAGTCTTAAAAAATAATCATTAAAAAAAATACTTACTGATATATTATTAGCAAGCGGGAGGCAAAGCCACCCACAAGCACCCTCGGGCAAAATTTTTCATAAGAAATGTTTATAAGTAAATAAATGTAGTATATAATAATATTATAATATAAAAGTAGAGGTGAAATTATATGCCAGTCATTACAAGATTTTATGGGATAGTAGTTAAAATGTATCCAAATGATCATACGCCGCCACACTTTCATGCAATATACGGCGAATATGTTGGCGTAATAGATATAAAAACTTTAGAGATGATTGAAGGAGATTTATCAAATAGAGCATTGAAATTAGTTAAGGAATGGGCAGAAGAGTATCAGGATGATTTAATGGAAATGTGGAATACAAAGTTATTTAAGAAACTTAAAGGACTTGAATAAAGTGTATAATAATAAAATAGTAAAAATTAAGATTTTTCCTGATACATTTAATATATTGGTTTTATTTGATAATGGAATCACTAAAAATATTGATTTTAAAAAGAAATTAGATGAAGAACTTTATAGAGATTTAAAGAACAAATTACTATTTCAACAAGCTCGTATAGATGCAGGTGGATATGGCTTAAGTTGGAATGATGATATTGATATTAGTGAATTTGAATTATGGAATATCGGTGAAAATACTGATGATAAAATTTAATAGCAAGTGGATGCAAAGCCTCCCACAAGTACCCCCGGGCATTAAAGAACGTAAGTTCGTAAAATGAAGTAGTCACGTTTTGTAATATCTTTTTGACGAACTTCCGTTAAAGGAGTATTTAATAAAATTCATATATGTTAAAAAGATACAGGTGATAAATCCTATCATCTGTTTTTATTTATATAAAAATTTATAGCAAACTCAGTCGTTTCGCTCCATCGTAAGAGACCCAGGGTGGAATAAATTTCCAGACAACAAGGAGGTATCCCGAAGTTATCTCCCAGCCCCTTGGGGGAATTTTTTCATGGAACTCATATTTAGTGAAATTTAATAAATCAAATAAGTATTAAGCGGATGATAATTTTGGTCATTTGCTTTTTAAAATTTAAAAGACAATAATTTTGGGATATAATATAATAAAGGATGATTTTTATAATATAAAGATAAAGTTTTAGATATCGAAGAGGTGAATATATTGAAACGGAAAAATTATGAAGATATGATAATGAAAAGAGCCATGGATGTTTTTGCGGAAGAAGGTTTAAAGTTCTTTGGCATAGAGAAGAAAGTTAAAGGGATAGGATCAACTGAAATAGTGGTTTTAGAAGCTAAGAATATGTTTATGGATTACACTTTTTTAATGGAAGATGATACTTACATACATATAGAATTTCAAACTACAGATAAAGGAATAAATGACTTAAGAAGATTTAAGGCTTATGAATCATTATTTGAGCTTCAGGTGAATAAGGATATAGTAACCTATGTTGTGTATTCAGGAAATATAAAAAATCCACTAAATACTTATACAAGTGGAATAAATACTTATACTGTTAAAGCTATATCAATGGCTAATAAAGATGGGGATAAAATATTTGATGAAATAGTAAATAAGATTGATAATAATGAAAAAATAGCAAAAGAAGATTTAATTGCATTAACATTTACACCTATAATGGGAGGTATGTTAAGTAAGAGCGATAAAATTTTGAAGGCAATAAAAATAGTTAAGAATATAGATAATGAATATAAATATGATATTGAATCGATGTTATATGCTTTTGCAAGTAAGTTCTTAGAAGGAAAAGAATTAGAAAAAGTAAAGGAGGAATTAAAGATGACAGAGTTAGGTAAAATTATAAAAGATGAAGGGAAAAAGGAGAAGGCTATAGAAACAGCTAAAATTGCAATAAAAAAGGGAATGGATGATGAAACAATTAGGGATTTAACTGGATTAAGGATTGAAGAGATAGAGTTAATTAGACAAGTTTTAATTAGTACGCAGTCATAATATATCAAGGGGCGAACGAATCCTAGCACCTCGGGGGAGTTTTTTCATCAGTCGAAAGACTGCTTTCTTGAAAGCAAACTCAGTCGTTTCTCTCCTTCGTATCAAGTGGGTCACTTCGTGGTCCACAAGTATCTACCCCGCAAGTACCCCCGCGCATAATGGAATGTATGTTCGAGAATTGAGAGGAGCGCGTTTGGCTATGATCTTCTAACTAACCTTCAATAAGTTTTTATTTAGTAAATTTCGTATATAAAGTAATGACTATAGTTTTTTAGAATTATAGTCATTTTTCTTTAACAAAAAATAATAATAGGATATAATAATATATAATTGTAGGTGTTGAGGATAAAGATGGAAGACCAGTATTACCTCCAAAAGGAATAGATATAAAGGATATAGATGAAATACAAAAGAAATTACTTAATTTTTGTAATTTATTAAAACCAACATATTTCCCAATAGTAGAGCCCATAACATATATGGAAAGAAAGCTACTTGTTATATGGGTTCCGGGTGGACAAAATAGACCTTATAAGTGCCCAAAGGATATTCTTGCAAAACAAAAAGACTATAAGTTTTATATAAGAAGATTTGCTAACACAGTACCTGCAAAAGATGAAGAAGAAAAAGAACTTTATGATTTAGCAGGTAAAATACCATATGATGACAGAATAAATTTTAGAGCAGAAATATACGATTTAAAGGCATCTTTGATAAAAGAATATTTACATGATGTTGGAAGTGAACTTTATAGTAGAGTAAATGAAATTCCTATTGAAAATATAGGGAAACAAATGAATATAGTAGATGGATCTGATGAGTTTTTGAAACCTAAAAATATAGGAATATTAATGTTTAATGAAAATCCACAAAAATTCATTCCAATGAGTCAAATAGAATTAGTTCATTTTGAAAAAACATCAGCAGATAATATATTTATAGAAAAAATATTTACGGGTCCAATACATGAACAAATAAAGAATGTGTTAAAATATATAGAAAACTCTGTCATAAAAGAAAAAGTAATAAAATTACCTAATAAGGCTGAAGCAATAAGAACCTTTAATTATCCATATGCAGCGATAGAAGAAGCTATAGTAAATGCTGTGTATCATAGAAGTTATGAGGATAGAAATCCAATTGAAGTTAGAATAGATGAAGAAAAGATTATTATTTTAAGTTATCCAGGTCCAGATAAATCTATTAAAAAAGTAGATATAGATAATGGAAATGTTATAGCAAGAAGATATAGAAATAGAAGAATAGGTGAATTTTTAAAAGAATTGAAGCTTACAGAAGGGCGTTCAACAGGGATACCTAAAATATTAAGATCAATGAATATAAATAACTCACCAAAACCAAAGTTTGATACAGATGATGAAAGAACTTATTTTATGGTTGAATTACCAATAAGTAAATATTTTAATCAGTATGAAGATAAAGGCAATATCCAGACAGAAAAAATATTAACGAATGATCAAGTAAGAGTATTAGAGTATATAATTTTAAATGGAGAAATATCAAATTCAATATGTAGAAAAGAATTTAAATTTGGTAAAACTAAAAGCTTAGACATATTCAATGAATTAATTGAATTAGGAAAGATAAAAAGAATAGGAAAAGGAGTTAATACTAAATATATTTTAAGCAATTAATTAATCGACCGATAATCGGCCGATAAATCGACCGATTTATCGGTCGAAAGCAAGCTATCAAGTGGGTCACTTCGTGGCCCACAAGTACCCCTGGGTATAACGGAACAAATGTTCGTAGAATAAGAGAAGCGCGTTTTGCTATGATCTTCTAACCAACCTTCAGTAAATTTTTATTTAGTAAATTTCGTATATAAAGTAATGACTATAGTTTTTTAGAATTATAGTCGTTTTTCTTTAACAAAAAGTTATAATAAGATATAAGAAAGCAATTAAGTATAATTGGCAAATGCAAAAAATAGAAATAATAAATAGTGAATTAATAAAGGAATTTAAAGAAGATAGAAAAGGAATTACCCCTGGAGTTTATGTTAAATATTTAACATATATATTTCAGACTTCATAAGCAAAGGGTGTAAGCGATGTTTACACCCTGAGTAAGTAGGTCAATTTTGACCCACTAAGCCCTCTAGGATGAGCGAATGTAAGTTCCTAAACCCAAGGGGGATTTTTTATTATACTTTTTTAGAAAATCTTCGTTAAATTAAGATTTAGCCAAGTAACAATATATACAAGAAAAGCTGTAAAGCTGTTTTTTATTTTATATAATGATATAATGTTATTTTTACATACAAAACTTATATACTATAGGTTATAATAAGACAAAACAATGATATAAAAGGAGAAATAAATGTTAAGCATAGAAGAAATAAAAGATTTAGACGAAAAAGAATTGCTAGAAAAACTGTATGGTAAAAAGTTAGATACTAAAAATAACATATTAGAATATATAGAAATTAGTAATATACTTAAACAAGATGGAATTCAAAAAGAAATAATAGAAAATACATATGATCTAATAAATGAAAGTATAGATAAAATGAAATCAAAGGTTAAACCAAATACAATAATGTTTTTACAAAATAAATTAAAAGATCAATTTAGAAAAGTAATAATTATAAAACAAGAACCTAAAATTGATAATACTTTTATTAAGTTCTTTAAAAGAGCTTATCCAGAAGGAAAAAGGAACAGAAGCTTTACATATGTTCTAATAGATAACAGCAAAATTTCATCAGAACAAATTTGGACTACATTAACTTATATCAATAGAGAATGTATAAAACAACATTTATATCTTCTTTCTGATGAAAAGAAAGATATTATAGATATGATGCAAAAGTTAATAAATAAAAGAGATATTAAATATATTAATCAAATGAAGAGTATGGATAAATTACTTAGAATACTTAATGTTAAAATTATAGACGATAATAATGGCTGGTTTTATTTTAACTAAATACAAAATAGGGTATAATATCAATATAAATTAAAAAGTTATGGAGAGTGAAAGAGTGTGCTATTTAACAGAAATAACTCTTATGGGGATATAATACCTCCTTCAGATACTAGAAAATTAATAATGCTAGTCAAAAAACTATTAACAGATGTTGTATTTAATATGGCTAGTTTGGAAGGAAATCCATTCACTTATCCTGAAGTTCAAACTTTACTTGACGGAATTACTATAGGTGGGCATAAAGTAAGCGATGAACAACAAATATATAGAATAAGAAATGCAAGGATAGATTGGAGTTTAATACTTTGATGCTAGAATTTTATAATACAAGAGAGGCTAATAATATATTTGAGTTTTTATATAATAATTGTTTAGAAAGATATTAGAAATAAAATAGAGTAAGCAGGTGATAGTAAAAATCATCTGTTTTTTATTTTATAAAAGTTAATATAAAAAGATTAATATTTTAGGGTATAATATAGATATAATGTGTACTTTGATTTAAATTCAATAATGAGAATATAAGTTATAAATAAAAGGGAGAAGATTAAAATGGCATTAAATTTTAATGAAGATTTTTTACAAAAAGAAGAATGGATTAATGCTATAAAGTATATGTCACCAAGACCACGATATAATCACGTAGAATTACAAGGTGAAATATATTTGCAACTGAAGCAATACTTTAAAAGAAAATGTAATGTTTCAATTGAAGCAGTACTTTTTTTAACTAAAGAAGATCCACAAATAATTAAAAATGATAAAAATAAAATTGATGAGTTGATAAAATCTAAGCAAGCAGAAGTAGCGCCTGATGTTGCTGTATATTGTGATAAAAACCAGATATTCTATAGAGGATATATTGGGATTCCACAGTTAGTAGTGGAGGTGTTAAGTCCTTCAAATTCAGATGATGATTTAATTGTAAAGAAAGATTTATATGAAAGTTATGGAGTTACTGAATATTGGATTATATCACCTATGAGTAGGAAGGTATGGATATATGAATTAATTGATAATAAATATGAATTAAAACACAGCTGTACATTAAGTGATAAATTTAAATCAACTAGATTTGATGAGTTAGAGGTTGATTTGTCAGAAGTTGAGTTAATAGATGAAGAATAACATGTGAGTAACCATGCGCCCCACAAGTACCCTCGGGAATTGCCCGCAAAGCCCCTAGGTGCCATCGAGCGTAAGTTCTCATAGTGGGAGGGGGCGCGTTTTGTAATATTATTCTAACTAACCTTCATTAAAATTTATATTTAGGAAATTTCGCTATAAGAAAATGACTATAGTTTTCAGAACTATAGTCATTTTTTTTATTTTTCTAATACCAGGAAATTATAAAAAAGATTACCCTGTGAATAACTTTTTATTGTAAATATATACTGTAAAAAAGTAATGGACATATGACAAATATTAATTCAAAATGTAAGTAATTATTAAAAAATGTAAGTTTAATTTTTGAAAGTTTAAGTAAAAATGGTGCTTATAAAAATTGGCATTGTATTTGCTTTAATAAATGGCAGGGAGTGTTGTAAATGAATGCAAAGGACAAGCTTCTAGGTATTATAAAAAATGAAGATAAGAAGTCGCCTCTAACTGATGAAAAGATAAGTAAAAAGTTAGAAATAACAAGAGAAGCAGTAACAATGATGAGAAGAGAATTAGGTTTGGGTGATTCCAGAGAAAGGAGGAAGCAATATATCTATGAAAACATAAAGAGTATCGAAAAAGAAAAAAATGATATATCTATTTCAGAATTAACTAATTTCCTTGTAAAAATGGGTTACAAGGTTTCAAAAAACTTGGTATTGGATATAAAAAATGAGTTTTATGAAGAAAGCAGTTCATCATATAGTAATGAAAAATCAGAAGATCCATTTGAAAAGTTAATTGGCTATAATTTAAGTTTAAAACCTTCAATTATGCAGGCAAAGGCTTCTATAATGTATCCTCCCTTTGGACTTTCAACGCTTATTGTTGGGGAAAGTGGAGTTGGTAAAACTTACTTTGTAGAGTGCATGTATAAGTTTGCACAAGATGCAGGAATTTTAAAAGCTGATGCACCATATAAGGTTTTAAATTGTGCTGACTATAGTGATAATCCACAGCTGCTTATTTCAATACTTTTTGGGTATAAAAAAGGTGCATTTACTGGAGCAGAAAAAGAAGGAATAGGTCTTGTAGAAGAAGCTGATAATGGAGTTCTATTTTTAGATGAAATACATCGTCTTCCTCCAAAAGGTCAGGAAATATTATTTACATTATTAGATAGAGGAAGATATAGAAAATTAGGTGAAAATTCCATTGAGAAAGAAGTAAATATTATTTTTGTTGGAGCCACTACTGAAAATATAGAATCAAATTTACTTCTTACATTTAGAAGAAGAATTCCAATGTTAATAAATATACCTGCTTTAAGCAATAGAGATCCAATAGAAAAACTTGAGCTTATATATCATCTTTTTCAAAATGAGTGTAATCGTATAAATAAAGGGATTTTTGTAGAAGGAAAAATTATTAAATCTTTATTTATGAAGCATTACCAAGGAAATATTGGACAAATGAAAAGTGAAATTCAAGTAATTTGTGCTAATTCCTTTATGAAAAGTATAGCAAGCACAAGTAAGAACATTAATATTGGATTAGAAGAATTACTGGCACTTAAGATATTTAATGAAAGTATTTATGAAGATAAAAAGAATTTGCATCAAGTATTTAATGAAATAAAAGATATTGGTTTTTTACCATTTAAAACGTTAAAAATTAATAATAAAGATAAGAAAGACAATAATGTTCCAATAAATATCTATAACCAAATTGAAAAAAAGTACAAAGAACTTAAAGATATGGAAATTCAGGATAATGAAATAAATGAAATTTTATCAACTTTTATTATTAAAGAATGCAGAGAAATAGACAGCTCTATAAATTTAGATAGTAAAAGGGATTCATTAAATAAGCTTGTAGGTTTTGTTGATGAAGAAATAATGAGTTCTATAAATGAATTAAAGGAAGATTTATATAAAAAATATGGTGAAGATCAAATAAGTACTAATATTTTATGCTATTTAGCAATTCATTTAGAGGAAGCAGTAAGAAGAATAAAGGTAAATGAAGTTGTTTTGAATTCTAATATAAATAAAATTGCTAAGAACTTAAAAGAAGAATATAAAATTGCATTAGAATTTTGTAATGATTTAGAAAAGAAATTAAGAATTAAAATGCCAGAAGAAGAAATTGGATATGTTGCAATGTATGTTTCCAATATTTTAAGAAAACAGGAGCAGAAAAAAAGAATTGGAATAATAATTATATCTCATGGCAAAATAGCTTCTGAAATTAATAATGTTGTTAAAAGTATGTTAGATGAACACTTTCAAGTGGCAGTTGATATGCCATTAGATGAAAGTCCAATTAAAACTTATAAAAAGGTAATAGATATAGCAAAAAATATAGATGAAGGAAAGGGAATATTGTTTTTTGTTGATATGGGTTCACTTAATAATATTGGTGAAGTTGTTGAAGAAAAATATAATATAAAAACTAGGACTATAGATAGAGTTGATTTATTAAGTGTATTAGAAGCAGTAAGAAAAGCTTCATTAGATAATATATCACTAGATGATTTGTATTTTGGTTTATTAAGGTCAAAATATGAATTTCTAAACTTAACAAATAAAAAGTCTACGAAACCTAAGGCTCTAATAGCAGTTTGCTTAACAGGCAAGGGCTTTTCTGTAAAAGCTGAACAGCTTCTTAAAAAGAAATATAATAATTTAAAAACTTTTATCATGGGAATTACCGATGTTAATTTTAAAGAAAAGATTGTTAATATAAAAAATGATTATGAAATCGTAGCTGCAGTGGGAACAGTAAATCCAGAAATTGAAGGGGTAGCCTTTATTCCTTTTAATCCAGATATGATTCATGACAATACTAGAAATTTAGATATGCTAATAAATAATGATGAACACAAAGATTTTACAAGTTTTATAGATGAAGACCTTATACTAATTAATCCTGACATTCATAATAAATTTGAACTTATTGAACTTATGTCTACTATTTTAATGAATAAAGGATATGTAAAAAAGGAATATGTTAATTCAGTGATAGAAAGGGAAAAGGTTACACCAACCTTCTTTAAGGGAGAAGTGGCAATGCCTCATGGTCATCCTGATAAGGTAATAAAATCATCATTAATTTTTGTAAAACTTGCAAATCCAATTGATTGGGATTTTGGCAAGGTAGATATTGTGTGTCTGCCAGCTTTAAAATATAGTGAAAAACAAGTAATATCAGATGTTTTAAAGTTAATTACTAATAAGGAAGCTTTAAAAGAATTAAGAAAATGTAAAAGCAAGAATGAATTTGTCATTAGCATACTAAAGAATATAAAGGAGGCAGAAGGATGCAGTATAAGAAGATAGTAGTTACTGAAAAATCAATATTAAGAAATAAAGAATTTGATAGAAGGGAAGAGTTATTAAAAGAATTATCAAGTTTACTGCTTAATCAGGAATTTGTTAAGGGGAATTTTTATGAAGAATTAGTAAAAAGGGAAAACGAATTTCCAACTGGATTAAATATGGGGTCCTTTGGAGTTGCTATTCCTCATACTGATCCAGGAGTAGTAATTAAAGATTCTATAGCAGTTGCTGTATTAGAGAATCCTGTACAATTTGGAGAAATGACAAACCCTGAAAATAAGGTAAATGCAAAAGTTGTTTTTCTTTTAGCATTAACTGATTCAACCAAACATCTAAAGGTATTGCAGAAAATAATTAAAATTATACAAGACTCAAATTTATTAAAATCCTTATTTATAAAGGATGAATATGAAATGAGTAATTTTCTTAATAGTTATTTAAATGCGATTTAATTTTATATAGAGATATTAATAAAATAAAGGGGAGAATTTTATGAGTATTAAAAAGAGAGTATTATTTGTTTGTGCTACTGGTATAGCTACTTCAACAGCTGCTGCTGAAAGGGTTGCTGATTATTGCGGAGATCGTGGAATAAATATTGAGTTTACCCAATGTAATGTTGCTTCAGTTAAGGAATATGATGAAACTGTAGATTTAATAATATCTACTACAAATGTTCCTTATAAATTAAAAACTAAGGTTATGAATGCTCTTCCTATAATTACAGGCTTTGGGGAAGAGGAGTTTTTAGAAGAGGTAGAAAAAGTATTGAGAGGTGAAAAATAATGGGTGAAAAGCTTCTTGGAATTGTTCAATATGTTTTAGGTTTAGGACCTACAGTAATGCTTCCAATAGTTGTTTTTATACTTGCTATATGCTTTAGGGTTAAACTTGCAAAAGCTTTAAGATCTGCATTAACTATAGGAATAGGTTTTGTTGGTATATATGCTATTTTTGGAATATTAAGTGATAGTTTAGGACCTGCTACTCAAGCACTTGTTGCTAATACTGGTATTAACTTACCTGTTATGGATTTAGGATGGCCTCCATTATCTGCAATAACTTGGGCAGCTCCAATTGCACCGTTTGTAATAGTACTAACAATTTTAATAAATGTTGTTATGTTAGCTTTTAACTGGACAAAGACAGTTGATATAGATTTATGGAATTATTGGCATTTTGCATTTGCAGGAGCATTAGTATATGCATCAACTGGAAGCTTTTTATTAGGAATAGTTTCATCTGGAGTTGTAGCTATAATAGTAATAAAACTAGCAGACTGGTCTGCACCAGCAATTCAAAAATATTTTAATCTTCCAGGGGTATCCCTTCCAACATTATCATCAATAGTATTTTTCCCAATAGGAGTTTTAGGGGATAAGATTATAGATAAGATTCCTGGATTAAATAAGTTAGATGCAAGCCCAGAAAAAATTCAAAAGAAATTTGGTATTTTTGGTGAACCTATGATGATTGGTGTTATTTTAGGTGTTTTACTAGGAATAATAGCAGGATATGATTTAAAAGGTATATTATCACTTGGAATTAACTTAGGTGCTGTAATGTTGATATTGCCAAGAATGGTAAGAATATTAATGGAAGGTCTTATACCTTTATCAGATGCCATTAAAGGATTCTTAAAGAAGAAGTATCCAAACAGAAGCGATTTATATATGGGTCTTGATATTGCAGTAGCAATTGGTAACCCAGCAGTTATTTCAACAGCATTATTATTGACTCCTATAGCTGTATTATTAGCTGTAGCAATACCAGGAAATAGAATATTACCACTTGGTGATTTAGCAAACCTTGCAGTTATGATATCTATGGTAGTTTTAGTTACTAAAGGAAATGTAGTTAGATCAGTATTAATAGGTATTCCAATTATGATAGGTGATTTATTGGTTGCATCTGCTGTTGCTCCATTAGTTACTAAAGTTGCAAAGAGTATTAATTTTGAATTTCCAGCAGGATATAATGGCGAAATATCAAGCTTTTTAGATGGTGGAAATCCATTTAGATTCTGGATTCTTAAGATATTTGAAGGAAATATTTTAGCTTTAGTTTTAATACCAGTAGTAGGAGTACTTTTATATTGGGTATTTAAGGTTACAAAAAATCAATTAAAAGTAGATGCTGGTAATGATGCAAATTGTTAAAAATAAATATATAAATTATTAAAAATTGGGGGTTTCCGTTATGTACTTTATTGGTATAGATATTGGAACTACAAACACAAAAATTTGTTTGTTTGAAGGTGATGAATTTGAATGCGTATATAAATATTCATTTAAGTCGCCAATAATAACAAATAATGATGAAAGTGAATTTGATGTTATTAAGCTATGGGAAAATATGAAGGAAGGTCTTAAATTAATATCTAAAAAGGTAAGGGACATAACGGAAATTAAGAGTATTTCTATAGCTAGTGTTGGTGAAGCAGGAGTGTTAGTAGATAGTTATGGAAATATATTTGGACCAGCTATCACTTGGTATGACAAAAGGGCAAATAAACAACTTGAGTATATCCATAGTAAAATAAAAAAAGAAGAAATATACAAAATTACAGGTTTGCCTTCTCATACTAATTACAGTATAAATAAAATTTTATGGATTAAAGATAATGTGAAAAAAGGTCCAATAGATAATTATAAGTGGTTGTGTATAGCAGAGTACTTTGTATTTAAGCTTACTAGCAAAATAAATTCTGAATTTTCATTATCTTCAAGAACAATGATGATTGATTTAGAGAGCAGAACTTGGTCCAAAAAGTTATTAGGTAAATTGGATTTAAGCAGCAAATTATTTGCTGATTTAATTTCTTCTGGAGAACCTGTTGGCATAATCTTAAATGATATAGCAGATGAAATTGGGTTTAGCAGAGAAACTTGTGTATCAATAGCAGGACATGATCATATGTGTGGATCAGTTGCAGCTGGACTAGTAGATGACAATGAAATTTTAAATTCTACTGGAACAACAGAAGGAATTTTAATATTGCAAAATAAGCTAAATAACACAGAAAAGTTTTTTGAAAAAATGTTGTCTAATGGAATAGATGTTTTAGAAGACAAATATACACTATTTGCATCCCAGCCATCAGCAGGATATTCTGTTGAATGGGCAATGAAAAGCTTCTTTAAAAATGGTGAAAGCATAGATAAAGTATCAATGGAATTAATTAAAGAAGAAAGTAAGATAGGCAGTAAAGATACTAATAGTAATGTTGATGGCAGCAGTAGTGAAAAATTGATCTTTATTCCACATTTAAGGGGGAGCGGTCCTCCAAATAGAAGTACAGCATCAAGATGCTTATTTTATGGACTAACAGAACATAGTACACCAAATAAGATAATGCGTTCAGTATTTGAGGGATTATGTTATGAACTAAGAATTATTATAGATGAAATAGAGAAAACTACTAAGAGGGACTTTAATAGAATGAAGGTAATAGGTTCAGCTTGTAGGAATCCATTTTGGCTTCAATTAAAGGCAGATATTTTAAATAAAGAGATTTTAGCTTGTGAAATAGATGAAGCTGTTGCTAAAGGAGCAGCAATATTATCAGCACATAGAATGGGATATATATCAAACTTAAATAAAATAAGTTTATTAAATAAGTTTGAAGTGTACAAGCCTAATTTAGAAAATTATGAGAAATATTCAAAAGTATTTAATGAGTTATATTTACCATTCTATAAATTTAAAATAGGTATAGAAAATAATAAATAATATAAGTGTCGATAAGATTTATAAAATTTTGTGCTTTCAGCATGTGAAGGGAATGAGAGTTAAATGAAAATAGTAAATGGGTTTGATTTAATAGAATATGCAAAGAAGAATTCATATGTTTTACCAGCTTTTAATACTACAAATTTAGAAATGACTAATGCAATTGTTGAAGGTTTAGCAGAGGCAAAAGTTCCAGGATTTGTGCAAATATCATCAAATAATTTAAAGCTTTCAGATCCAAAAGTGATTTCAGATTTATTAAGTAATAAATTAAAAGGATATGATATTCCTATATCTCTTCATTTAGATCATGGCAAAAGTTTTGAAGATGTTAAAGCTTGTGTAAATGCTGGGTTTACATCAATTATGATTGATGGATCACATTTAGATTATGAGGAAAATATTAAATTGGTTAGGAAATGCGCTGATTACTGCCATTTTTACAATATACCAGTTGAAGCAGAACTAGGTACTATTAAAGGAAAAGAAGAGGATATTGTAAATGGAGATGATTCAAAAACTGATCCAAATTTAGTTTATAATTTTGTTACTCGTTCAGGTTGTGATTCTTTAGCAGTATCAGTTGGTAATGTTCATGGCTTGAGTTTAGAACCATCTTTAGATTTAGAGTTGCTAAAGAAAATTTCAGAAATTTCACCAGTTCCATTAGTACTTCATGGTGGATCAGGAATTCCACATGATTTAATTATAGAAGCTAAAAAGTTTAATTTGATTAAAATCAATATTGCTTCTGAATTACGTCATGAGTTTATTAGAACTTTTGGAGAAGCATATGAGGATAACCCAATGGAGGCTGATTTAATTTCACTAAGTTTAAAGTCTAAGGAAAGAGTTAAGAATTTGGTAATAAAGAAGTCATTAGGTATTAATTTTGATGTAGAATGTAAAATAATTTCTGTAAATTGATTTGATGAATCAAGAATCCACTACGAAAGGTATTAATCAATAATTGATTAGGAGGCTAACTTTCAGTTACTTCCTAGCCTTATGAAACTATTTAATGAAATTCATATATATTAAAAGTAGACAGGTGATAATAGAGTCATCTGTTTTTTATTTTATATCAAGTGGGTCACTCCGTGGCCCACAAGTACATGGATATAGTTCATAATAAATAACTCCTAACATTTATTTTTATTAGTTATATTTTAGCATAATTCAGGTATTTTCGCACATCCTGCCGGATATAACGGAACGTATATTCGCAAATTAAGAGGAGCGCGTTTTGCTATAATCTTCTAACAAACCTTCAGTAAATTTCGTATATAAGAAAATGGCTATAGTTTTTGAAATTATAGCCATTTTTGTTTAAGAAAAAGTGATAGTAGGTTATAATAATATATATGTTAGAAGAGAAAAAATATAAAGGAGATGGTATATTGGATATAATAGATCAAGCTCATGATAAATTATTTAAAGAAACATTCGGGAATAGTGAAATAGCTAAAGATTTTATGAATGAATATTTGCCAGGTGATAGTAAAAATCATCTGTTTTTATTTTATAATGAATTTAAATAGGGTATAATAAATATAATAATTAATATTTAAGAAAATAATTAAATTTAATATAGAATATATAGTGAAATTTATTAATGAGGTGTAGAGAAGATAATGAAGAATGAGTATTATCATAGATTTTTAAAGGTGTTAAAAGAGACAAAGGGAATTCACAATTCTTTAAATGAAATTTTAAAATACGATTTTATATATCATTCAAATAAAATAGAGGGAAGTACATTTACAACAGAAGCACTTCAACTTTTATTTGAAAAAAATATAGTAATGGGAACTCACACATTGGATGATGTTCAAGAAACTGTTAATTCCTTCTATACCTTTGATATGGTATTAGATACAATAGATGAAAATCTCACTTTAGAAATGATAAAAGAATGGCATGCTAGTTTAATGTATAGAACAAGATTGTATGATATGGGATTAGCAGGAGTATTTAAAAAATATCAAAATAGAATACTTGGAGCTAAATTTGATACTGCGAATCCTTGGGAAGTAGAAGATAAGTTAAATACAATTATAGAAAATTTTTATAGTTTAAAGGAAGTTACAATTTATGATATAGCAAAATTCCATTTTGAATTTGAATGTATACATCCATTTCAAGATGGGAATGGTAGAATAGGAAGATTTATATATTTAAAACAATTATTAGATAATAGGTTAGATTTAAAATATATGAATGGTGAATCTTCAGATGAATATAAAAGGGCCTTAGAAGAATCAACATTGGACAATATAAAACCATTAGTTGATTATATAGAAATTCAAAGAGATTTTATAAAAGAGAATGAAAAAATGTTTTAGCAGGTGAATGTAAAAAATCACCTGTTTTTTATTTAGTAAAAGTAAGAAGAAACATAGTTTAAATATAATTTTAGATGCTGACATTTCTGCTCTTATGGATTCTGTATTAACTAATAAGTTAATAAAAACAGAAGCAGGTGATCTTGTGGAAATGGTAGAGGCTAAGGTTATAAATAAAGAAACAACAACTGTTGCTCTTTAGTTAGTATATAGAGTGTCCAAATTTGGACACTCTTTTCATAGTTTTGAATTATTATATGAAAATGAGTTACTTTAAATGCAGTTATGGAAGCCATGTCTGAAATTAAAAAAAGAAGTTGGAATTATTGATACATTAAAAGCAGCTAAAAAGCTGTATTTTATTTTAACTAAATAAAATATAGGTTATAATAATAATATAAATACGTTAATATAATTGTAAAAGAAAAATTGTTATATATTTTCCTGGAGGGATTAGTTATGGATGAATTAAAAGATATAAGATGGAAGCAAAGATTTGAAAATTTTAACAAATCATATACTCTATTAGAAAAGTACTCAAAAAAAGAAGGCTTATCAGAGCTTGAACAGGCTGGAATAATACAATTTTTTGAAATGACTTTTGAATTAGCTTGGAAAGTTTTAAAGGATTATTTAGAAGCGGATGGTTATATGCTGAAAAGTCCGAGAGAAACTATAAAGCAGGCTTTTCAAAATGAAATAATTAATGATGGTCATGTATGGATTGATGCTTTATCAATTAGAAATTTAACTACACATACTTATGATGAAAAATTAGTAGCGAAATTAATTAAAGATATAGTAAATATTTATTTCCCAGAATTAAAACTTTTACATGATAAATTAGAGAAGGAATTATAAGTTATGTATGGATTATTAGATAAAGATATAGATTATATTATTGATGCTTTAAATAAATTTCCACAAATAGAAAAGGGAATTATTTTTGGCAGTAGAGCAATGGGAAATTATAAGAAAGGATCAGATATTGATTTAGCAATAATAGGAGATAAAATAACAAATAATGTTTTATATGATTTGCATGACTATTTAAATGAGATATATCCTCTACCATATTTTTTTGATATATTATATTATGATGATATAACTAATGAAAATTTAAAAAAGCATATTGATGATTTTGGAAAAATTGTATATGAAAGAAATAAGCAAGTGGACCTCTTGAGCCCCACAAGCACCTCCGGGGACAATGTCATCAAGCTAAGCTT